>JBGCES010000628.1:0-16360 GCA_045106545.1 Saprospiraceae bacterium | reverse complement strand
TTACGAATGGACATTGAGTGTGGCAGATTTGCCGAGGGGGACGTATTTGGTGCACTTACGTGGAATGAAAGGAGGAGTGAGCTATGGGCGGTTTGTGAGAGGATAATAAAGTTCGTATCTTTGGTAGCAAAGCCTTTAGGCTTTTTCGTCACCGCCCTTTAGGGCGGAGTATTCATTTTTTCAGCCCTAAAGGGCTTTGACATAAAAGCCTAAAGGCTTTACTACCAGCAAGATATTATGAGCAAACATTCACCGAAAACCGAACACACGGGAAAGATTCCGCATTTCCATCATCAAGGAGCAACTTTCTTTATTACGACCCACCTACATGGATCTGTTCCATTTGATCTGCTGAAAAAACTTCGTTTTGAAAGGGACGAAGAAATTGCCAACTTGAAAAAAACTTCCCTACAAAGCCATGATTTGAAGAACGCCATTTATATGGTTCGGCGGAAGTACTTCTATCAATATGATGAATTATTAGACGCTTGTGAAACTAGCCCTACTTGGTTAAGACTACCTGAAGTAGCTACCATTGTAGAGCGGAAAATTCATAAATACGACGGGCAGTATTACAATTTAATTGCTTTCACAATTATGCCCAATCATATTCATTTGGTATTAGATTTTTCAGTGCAAACTCCTGTGAAAGATATGGATACATATATTAATGTATCTAAAGTTATGAATTTTATAAAGGGTGGAAGCGCATACGAAGTAAATAAGTTGCTCCAACTAGATAAACCGTTCTGGCAAAATAGTTACCATGATCGATATATCAGAAATTTCCACCATTATTTAGGAGCAGTTAATTACACGATCAATAATATCGTAAAAGCGAAATTATATAAACATTGGATTGATCATGAATTCACTTGGGTCTGCGAAAATTTTCAAAAGAAACAACTGATCTATCCAACGCTTTGGTAGCAAAGCTTTCAGGCTTTTATGTTACTGTCCTTTAGAGCGGAATATTTATTTTTAGCCCTAAAGGGCTTTGACGGAAAAGCCTAAAGGCTTTACTACCAATCAAACTGTGATTTTTTAATCGACCTGATAAATCCCCCATTTTTGTACGGTTCGTCCATCTTTTGCCAACTCAAAAATTAACCCACTCGCTGAATGGATTAGCCACTGCTTACCTTTCGCTATCAGTGGCGATTCGTTGCTATCGTAAATCTTTAACAAGTTTTCTGTTGCGTCGCCGATTCTGATACCTTTTCGCGTAGTCAAATTTTTATCCGCGGTCATCAGTACCTTTCCTTTTCCCATTTGAATAAAAATCGCAGTAGGCATTTGTAGCCATTCCAATCGAATATCGTTAACCCCATCGTGGTGAAGTAATATGCTTTCTTGGGGCGTTGGATTATTAAGAATGAGGTTATAATCATTAATTTGATCATCAATCATGGACATGGACAAAGAGCGGTAGATAGGCGTTTTCTGATTTAAAACTTGTTCATTATGCTTGCCGAGGAGTTGAATAAATGGATCTTTTGCCATCGATCGTGCTTTTTTGAAAAATTGTTTTGCCGTATTCTGTTCTGCTTTTCGCGCAGCAGCAATTCCTTTTAAAATCAAGACCTGCCCTTGTTCGATTGTTGATAATGGTAAGTTATCCAATTGCTCTATTAATACTTTAAGTCGCTCAGGTTTTTCTTGTAATTCAAATACACAGGCTAGATTAATAAATGCACGATAATAAGTTGGATCGTATTGAGTAGCTGAATTCAATTGCTTTTCCGCTACTATTAATAATTCTTTTTTTGTCAACCCACTTGGCGCACGTAGTGGAAGCTGTGGATCGAGCGCGATGGGATAAGCAAAAGGTAGTTGTTCGCGATCTGACATCAAGGAGGCGGCAGCTAAAGCCGTTGCACCCAGATTATTCATGACCTCTTTGCAACGCACGTATTTGGCTACGTATTGAAAGCAGTAAAATGCTTCTTCTAACTGATCGAGTGCGAAAAAATAATTGCCTGCTTCATAAATTCGAATGAGCGTTTTGACTTGTTCACAAACCTGATTTGCGACCGATTGCCGATTGGCTAAACTCGGATAACTAGATAAATTTTCATCCGTCAATTCGTAATCAGTATAAAGCTTTTCTAGTAATATTGGAATAATATCAATCGTCTGATAACCAGCTAAGTAACTCATAAATGCGCCATAAGTATCCGCTTCTACCTCGTCCGCCCGTTGCTGCTCGAAAGTCATTTTTGAACTCAAAAAAGTAGAGGCAAAACCTGCCTCTTGCCAATCATGTTTTTGATAAAAATGCGTCAGTTCATGTGCGAGTAAGAAAGCGATTGCATCTCTGGTTTGCTCCCCAAATTGTTCACAGACTGCGATAGCTGCTTTTTCAATGTAAATGGTATTATTTAAACGCGAATAAGTAGCGACTTGACCTTTGCTGCTGCGAATTTCCAACTGAGGGATCTCTTGTCGATAATCGCCGATGGCAGTGGTTAAGTTCTTAAAAATAGCCTCCAATTCAGCCGTTGATACTGCCGCGAAGCTACTCCAGCAAATAAATATACCGATAAATGTCAGACTGAATTTCATGTTTTTATTATGATTCTTTGGCAAATCAAACCGAATGTGATTTGGAAAATTTTGTCAAAGAAGGTTTATTTTTTATCGCAATATGATACAAAGGTAATCACTCCGATTGGTTACTTTTTAAAGAAAAGTGGATATAACAGCAAATAATTCTTACTTTCGGGAGGTAATATTTTACTTTAAAATACCTATTTTCCGAAAATGACAAATGATTTACTCGTCGGCTTACGCCAGAACGATAGTGTCGCGATTAAAGAAATTTATCAATTAGCTTTTCCCGCTTGTGCGAAACTAGTGACGAACTATCGCGGTACGACGGACGATGCGCGCGACGTCTTTCAGGAGGCGTTGATCATCTTGCATCGCAATGTGCGCAAACCTGATTTTACCTTGAGTTGTAAAGTGCAGACTTACCTCTATTCGATAGTGCGCAATTTATGGATGCGGCGGCAGGAGCAACATCGCAAAAAGGGGTTGGAATTAGTGATTGATGAACCCGAAACGGAGTTTATCATCATTCAAGAAGACGAACTGGAAGAAAAGCGCGCCGTCGAAGAGCAACACAACATCATTGCGCAATGTATGGGCGAATTATCTGCCGATTGCCAAAAGGTGTTGATGGGATTTTATTATAAAAAACAATCGCTGACGGAAATTGCGGAATTACTCGGCTATACTGCCAATTTTGTGAAAGTAAAAAAGGGAAGATGTATGAAATCGCTGCGCGAAAAATCGGCGCAATTATTTAATAAAACTAGAAGCTAAGTAGGAGGATATTGGATATTAGATTGGGGAAATTGGGCATTAGGTTTTATGTCTTGAACAACTCGTTTTTCTCTCTTCTCTCAATAAAATGATCTCTTTTCTCTTGTCTTAAATAATTACAAAAGAACCTAAAATAATAGCACATGGAGGAGTTTGACACCGATAAAATTGATGAATATTTGCTGGGGCGAATGCCGCCTACAGAACGGGCTGCCTTTGAACAGCAGTTAGTAAACGAACCCGCTTTGGCGCAATACGTAACCCAACAACGCGATTTGTTACGCGGTATGAAAGTTTACGGCGATCAGCAATTTGCTACGCAATTAAAACAAGTCGATACGGAATTAGCGAACGAAGGTTTTTTTTTGGCGGAAGCCGATTTAGCTAAAGGAATAGAAGCATTTGGTGAGCAAGACTTTTTAGCTAATCTGAACAATGTAGATAGTGAATTGGAGACGGAGGGCTTTTTTGAAGAAGAAAAAAAGAAAACTGCTACACCTACTGCGAAAGTAGTTCAGATGGGACGTCGCCGCCGATTGCTGTCGATTGCAGCAGCGGTTGGTGGATTAGTTATCGCGCTTTGGGGTGTTTGGACATTTACGCAACCCGATAATACTTTTGCTGATAATTTTACAGTTTATGAAGATCAATTGAGTCCTTTTTTAGCAGAAACGGGCTTTGTGCGTCCTGATTATATCGACAATTTACAAGTCGGTATGCAAGCTTATAATCAGCAGAATCATACGGTGGCGATTCAAGACTTTTTGAATTATTTACAAGCCGCACCGCAGGATGATCAGTTTTATTCGTTCGCACAATTTTATCAAGCCCAGTCTTATTTAGCAACCGAACAAATAGAATTTGCCGTACCGCTTTTGGAAGAATTAATGGCGGGTGAAAATTTTCAATTAAGTGAGGAGGTGCGCTGGTATTTGGGATTGAGTTATTGGCAAATGGATAGGAGGGAAGAAGCGAAAAAAGTGTGGCAACCGTTGCGGCAGAGTGAGCGGTATGGAGAACGCGTTAAGGCGTTTTAAAACAAATATTTAAGAATTAGAATTTTAAAAAACGTTAGTTGCTGAGAAGTGGCTAACGTTTTTTTGTTTTTAAAATATTGATAATCAGATGGTTGTACGCCTTAATTGACTTTTAAATTAAAAATATTTACTCCACCTGATTACCTTTTTCTAATCGCAGGATAAACCGTTGTAACCAATTTACAAACACTTTTCAAAACGGTTTATCATGCAAAATATTACTACATTATTTATCGCTTTAATTTGCTTATTTGCAACTACAATAACTGCGCAAGACGAATATTACGTTTCGGGTGGTAACAACAATTACTTCCGAACTTCTTGTCATGGCTATTTCTACGATAGCGGCGGACAGTGGGGCAATTACAACCATAATGAAGACTACTATTTTACTATCTGTCCCGACGATCCCAACCAGAAAGTTAGCATCAATTTTACCGATTTCGAATTAGAAACGAACTATGATTATTTGTATGTCTATGATGAATATCGTAACAGCGCAGTGACGAGTTGGAACCGACCTAGTTCACATCACTTAGTCGGAAGTTACACGGGCAACAATAGCCCGGGACGCATCACTTCCACGCGTGGTTGTTTGACTTTTCGATTCAAATCCGATGATAGCGTTTGGAAGCGCGGTTGGAAGGCACAAATTGGCTGTGTCAGTGATCGCTGTTCAGATGTTGTAGATGTACAATGTAACTCGGAATATTGGGGTAATACCTATCGCGGCTATCACAGCATGGGCAGTTATAGCTGTAGCGAAATCAATCAATACTACTTTGCAGGAAAGGAAATTTTGCACCGTTTTACTTTGACGGAAAGATCGGATGTGCGCATTACGTTGACTAATTTATACGCTGATTTGGATCTGTTTTTATTAAATAGTTGCGATACACGGACGTGTTTAGGTACGAGCTACAACTGGGGAAGCAGCAATGAAGTTATCAATCAACAAGACTTAGCGCCCGGTACTTATTACGTCGTTGTGGATGCTCAATATCAATCGACAACTTCTGCGTATAAATTAAAGATAAACTGCGAACCAATCAATAATGGTTGCCAAAATGCCATTTACTTTGAAGATTTTGATAATTACTACAATGGAAATATCAGCCATCAATCTACACGCTGGGCGAAGGTGTCTAACAACTTCCTCGATGGACAAATCGTCAGCCACAAATACTACAGTGATTACAAATCATTGCGGTTAGATTATACGTCGCATGGCGAACCCAATGTCGTATTAAAATTAGGAAATCGGACTTGGGGTAAGTACCGTTTGAATTGGAAAATGTACATCAATTATAACCACGGTGCCCATTTTTCTTTGATGAATTCCCAAGATTGGCCTTCTTATCCAGCACCATTCGAACGCGCTGTTCACCGCTATGAAACACACTTACAAGGTCGTTGGGTAGATGTAGAACTCTTTTTGGATTTAGATAATAATCAACTGAAGTTGTTTATGAACGAGCAGTTGTTAGCAGTACGTGATTACTATTCCAATTTAGGTAGTCTTAATTTTTACGGCTTACCGGGTTACAATGATGCACACGGAAATTGGGTATGGTTAGATTCTGATTTCTACGTAGATGATATTTGCGTTCAGCAAATCTACTGGTTCCCTGCCGAGGAAATGGAAGAAACAGAGGCGTTGAGTAGCAATGATAATAGTGAAAACGTCGTCCCAGAAGTAACTATCTCTGATGAAGTTGAAATGGAAACGAGCGAAGAAGATTTAGAACTGACCATTACGGAAGAAGAAGAAAATACGCTAATCACACCCGAACTAAAAGTATTTCCCAATCCCGCTCGGGAACAAGCAACCCTGCAAGTTGTATTGCCTCAATCAGAACAAGTGACGTTGCAAATTTATAATCAATTGGGACAGGCTGTGAAAACAATTCCGCTAGGCGAGGTTGATTTCATTGACGAACAATTGGATATTAGTGATTTGACCAACGGTGTGTACCTGCTCCGCGTTGTTGGCGAAACGACTCAAATAACTCGCCAATTGATCGTCAAGAATTAAACCTGACTCCGATTTTCAGATTGGAAACTTTTGTAGAGCGGCTGATGATTTTTAATAATCATCAGCCTGCTTTTTGCTTATTAGGGTGATAGTTGTATCTTAGCTAAACCTCCCGTTTTGTACCCTTTTTAACGCCTACTCTGCTGTTAAAGGCTTTAGCCTTTCCCATCCCAGCCCTTTAGGGCGTTTCATACACTTCTAGTGCGACTAGTCCGAAATAAGTATCTACCTTTTTTGTTCTAAAACCCTTGCTGGTACTGAATTTTAGGTAGGTAGTTATTTGAGTTTTGTACCACTAGCATTCTTTCCTAATTACTGATTTTTATTAAAAAACAAAAACAACACCTTGAACAATGAGTAATCCTATCCTTAACGGGCAGTGGAGGTCTTTATATCACATTGCTACGCAAAATACTTTCCTATCTTTTTCGACTTTGCTTTTCTGTTTTTTATTAATGCATTGCCAAGCGCAAGCGCAGTACCCAGTTAAGGTATTGAAGAACCTCAATACGCGGAATTTCTCGAATGCTTCTCCTTTACATGAATATCAAAATAGCTTATTATTTGCCAGTGCACAAGGTGTAGCTGATCCCACCGCCTTAGTTACTACTTACGCTTTATTCCTAACAAATGGTGAGCAAGTAGTGAGATTGAAAGAAGGATTTATTGCCGTAGTACCTGAGCAGTTTACCAATGCAGCGGGGCTCGTTTTTTTTAAGGCAGCTACCGAAAATGAATCAGGCTTATGGGTAACGGATGGAACAGCGGCAGGAACTTTCTTAGTCAAAGCAGCCGATTTTGTAGATAATCTCTACGCGTTTAATGGTCAGCTATTATTTACAGCAACTACAGCAACGGACGGTAACGAATTATGGATCTCAAATGGTACTACTGCTGGAACGCAGTTATTAAAAGATATTAACGTTGGTTCAGCTTCCGCTAATCCGCAATACTTCAATGAACTCAATGGGAAAGCCATTTTTACAGCAAATAATGGCGTTCATGGGAATCGACTTTGGGCAACAGACGGCACTACAGCGGGGACTTTTTTATTAAGTACAAACGCTGAAGAACCACTTCAAAAAACGCTGCTGAATAATCAACTCTATTTTGTAGCGGAAGATGCTACTCATGGACAAGAATTATGGACGACAGATGGCACCGATGATGGCACTGTTTTGTTAAAAGACATCCGGGTAGGTAATCAAAATAGCTTTACGTTTGGCTACGAATTGGTTAAACTGAATGACCAATTATTTTTTACTGCAAACGATGGAATTAATGGAACAGAACTTTGGCAAAGTGATGGTACTACTAATGGAACGCAACTATTTAAGGAGTTTACGAATGGTAGTGGTAGTTCTCGATTTAGCGATTTTGGAATAGCGGCGGGGCAATTATTTTTTAATGTCAAAAGTACGATTAATGATCCCTTTCAACTTTGGAAAACGGACGGCACTGCTGCTGGAACGATTCTATTACAAACAGTAGAAAACGTCCCTGGTTTTGTTGAAACATCGGCTAAAAACTTCACTGCCTTTGCAGGAAAAGTTTTTTTTCAATCATCAGGAAATGGAACAGGACTAGAACTTTGGGTAACCAACGGAACGCCTGCTGGTACTTTTTTATACAATAATTTATACATCAATCAACGTTTCTGTGAGTCCTGTACTTCTGATGCTTCCGCTCGCCCAGAAAACTTATTTGTCTTTAATAATCGACTCTTTTTTTACGCTAATTCTGATCGATATGGTCAAGAATATTTCTATATCGACAATAATAATACTTGTAAACAAGCTTTGAAACTTCCAGCCACCAGCGAGCCGAAATTCAAAACTTTTTCAAATATTCTTGCAACTGCCTCGGGCGTTGATCAACCCAATTGTTTGCCCTTTACCTCTAGTTACAAAGATGTATGGTTTGAAACGACCGTTCCGCCTTCTGGCAACATCACCATTGAAACGGGACAAGTGTCTAGTGGCTTAACCAATACCGTGCTGCAAGTATTTGCTGGGAGTTGTAATAGCTTAAAACAAGTCGCCTGTGACATAAGTAGCGGCGAAGGATTTCATACTAAAGTAGAATTAACCAATCGGACAGCAGGAGAAAGACTATACATTAGGGTAGGGGATTTTGGCAACAATAACTTAGGCAATTTTTCAATTAGTATCACAGGTGATTGTGTCTGCGCTGCGAATGGACAACCCGATAATGTTGCACCACAAGTAGTCGGCTACAGCCCCAATCGGGCTTGGACGGATTTTTTTCAGACGGTCAATAGTCGGCGTCTCTTTTTAGAATTATCTAATGACACCTTGTATTACGCTCGTTCTGGTTCATCTAATCCACTGCTTTCATTTACGTCCGAAGATGTTATCATTACCGATAATTGTCCAACTAATCCTATCGATATTCAAGTAGAAGAATACTTGGGAAGCGAATCCAGATATTGTGAAGAGCAATTCGTCGTTTGGGTATTGACAGATGCTTGTGGCAATACTTCTCGTGATACTTTACACGTCCGCGTTGGCTGCGCTGCAAATGAATTAGAAGGTATTTCTTTGCGAAACATCAATAATGGGCAGATAGAATATCAAATTTTAAACGATGGAAATACAACGCCTATTAAACTGAGTTGTGAACAAGTAGATGCTTTTTTTGACCCTAGTCGTTTCTTTTTTAGTGTAGATATAGGCTTTAGTTGTAATGGCGGAGAAAGTACAAAATTCAGAAGAGCACGCCGTACTAGAAACCGGCAACCAACACCAGGATTATGTTATTCGGAAATTTGGGTCGCAGAATCAGAAACCCTTGCCTGTGCGGATTGCGTAAATGGGAAAATGGTGAAGATTATCGAGGTGAGTGATGATCAAGCACCTTTGTTTATTGTACCTCCAGATATTTCGCTTAGTTGTCAAGAAGATTTTACGGATCTATCTTTAACTGGACAACCCACAAATGCGATTGATAACTGTGGTGTTCAATCTATTAATTTTAATGATACTTACTTTGGTTCAAATGATTGTGTAGATAATTATATTATTCAACGCGATTGGATGGTAAAAGATAGTTGCAATAATGTAACGACCAAAACGCAAACGATTACCCTGCTTCCAGACGGCTCAAATAGTTCAATTCAGTTTTGGGGCGTACAACTGGATGGCGCATTTTATAATAGCGTTGGAAATAATCAAGTTACTTTTGACGGTGGAGTAGATGGATTTATTGGCAGCTGTACGAGAAAGAATTTTACGATTTCTGCCACTACAGATTGTGTAGGTGGCGTGACGGCTACTTTGCTACAAGAAATTGAAACAGGTGATCCACTCGAAGGAGCTTGTTGCTATTTCGATTATTTGTATCGTCTGACGGATAATTGTGGAAATTCGTTAGACATTACTGTTAGTACGAATAGTCAAGGTTTTTCATTTGATGGATTTAAATTTTTACCAAACGGAGTTGAGCCAGCGGACTTATGTGGACCTGATAGTGGTCAATATCCAATTTTTCAACAGAATGGTCAGGATGTGCAAAGTGGAGATGTAATTGTTTTAAATTGCCAAGATGATTTAAGTAATTATGAAAATTTATACGCTTGTTTTTCATCTCAATGTAATGCGTCAGGAAGCTCAAAATTTAGAAGAGCTAGACGTCTTTTGAAAGCCGATTTATGTCAACAAGAACGCTGGGAATGGGATGACGATATTTTTCTAATCTTTGAATACGAAAATTGTCCTGTAAATCTAAATATAATAGATGATCCAATTGCAACTGGAATCTATTTAGCCGAACAGCAAATTACTGCTGCTCATCCATTGGCACAAGCCGCAAATGTTACCTTCTTAGCAGGACATTCTATTCAATTAAATAGTGGTTTTTCTACTGAAAATGCAACTACTTTTACTGCACTGGTTCAACCTTTTGAAAATTGTTCGGGTTCAACTACAGAAAGAAGTTCTGCTGAAGAGTCAGTAGTAGAATCAGTTGAGAAATCTATTTTTAAGGCGTTCCCCAATCCCGCTACGGATTTTCTAAATATCGAATTTCAATTGACTCGAACCAACCAAAATGTTGTAATTGAATTGGTGAATATCAATGGGCAAGTGATGAAAGTCTTATTCAGTGATTTAATTCCATCTACCGATAAGCAGCATTTTTCTATACCTTTAGCTAGTCAAACGGGCGTTTACTTTATTCGTTTGCAAACGGAACAAGAAACATTAATTCAAAAAATATTTGTTTTGCGATGAGTATGAGGGAGCGGTTACTTCACGGGTATTCGTTCTCTTAAAGCAATATTTTACTATGAGAAAAAAGGCAAAAACGTTAATGCTATTCCTGTTGGGAATGGTTACTTACCTATCAATACACAGTCAATCCATTCAATGGGAAGAGCAACTAGAATATTTTAATAAAAATTATAAAATAGAGGCTTATGGTGTGGCTGAAGTAATTGCTAACCAACTAATAGGATTCAGCTACTCCAAAGAAAGTTATGCAACTTCTTTGCTAGCTATGGCTCAAGTAAAGATGAAATTTGGTGATTATCAGCGAGCTGATTCTTTACTGACTATTGCCTATTCATTGCACCATTTTCCCGATGGGTTGACTTTTAATATTGTCCATCAACAAGCTAACTTATATAATCATCAGGTCAAACCAGAACTAGCCAAATATCGTATTTTACTGGCAGGAGAGATAATGCGTCAATTGAAAAAGCCACTACTTTTACAAGCAAAATTATATACACAAGTCGCGCTCAACGCTAATGAACTAGAAGCTTATGAATTGGCGATTACGCGTTTAAATGATGCAGATTCTTTAAATAATATAAATGGATTTGACACCTTATTGCAAGTTCAAATTGACTACCAACTTGGTGAATCTTACCTTCAAAAAGAAGAATATGAATTAGCGGAAAACTATTTAAATAGATCGCTAGAATTGGTCAATCAGTATGATAGTTTGCATAGCGAAAAAGGGACGATTTTAAATCATTTGGGGAGATTGTATCTTAGACAAAATCGAGTAAATCAGGCATTTGAATTGCTGCAAAAGGGATTAATTATTCAAGAAAAACGATTAGGAAAAGGGAATCGTGAATTTGCTATAACACTAGTTAATTTAGGTGATGTAAATTTTGAATTGGGACAATTTCAAGAAGCAGAACAGTTTTTACAGCAAGCAATAAACGTTTTTGAAAAAAATACAGGAAGTCCTTATTGGACTATAGTTGCTAAAGCTAAATTGGGTTATGTGTTAAAGCATTTGGGAAAGAATGATTTAGCACTTTCTATTTTACAAAATGCGCAAAAAGTATATACACAACTTGGAAAATATCAAGAGTATCTAAAAGTAGGTAATCGTATCGCTGAGATTTATCTAGATCAACAGCAGATTGATTCTGCGGAACAGATTTTAATAAAAAACTACTTTGTTTGTAAAAATAGAATGGATAATGAATCTATTAATTATGCTTTAGTTATTCATGATCTGGCAGAGTTTTACCTCAACAAAGGTTCTTATGGAGAAGCAATAAAATATTACTTGGAAGCAAAGGATATTTTAGCACAATTGGTTGGGAAAAAGCATCCTTATTATGCTTCGATAATTTATAACCTCGCCTACACCCACCAAAAAAACGGCGAACTCGACCTCGCCGAACAACACTATCTCGAAATGGAAGCCATCGACCGCGCTACTATTGGCGAGCAACATCCCGATTTTGTTTATTCTCAATACGGCATGGCAAATTTTTATGCACTGCAAGGTTCACCCCAAGCAAAAGACTATTTTTTTGGTGCAAATCGCGGTCAGTTAAATTTGATTTATGATTATTATTCGGGATTTGATGAAGGGACGCGGCTGTCGTATTTGAAAGAAGCGCAGCGGGGATTTGATGAATTTTATTCCTTTGTAAAGGATGCCGACGATCAGCAAAATTTAATCAGCGAAGCGCAAAATCTGAGTTTAGCGACGAAGGGATTAGCATTAGATTTCAGTATTGCTAATCGCTTGAGTAACGAGAAAGATACGACCGCATTACAAAAAAAGTGGCTCGCTAAACGTGCCGAACTCGCCGCCGCCTACGGACTTTCACAAGCAGAACGAGCCGAGCAAAATATCAATTTGGAGCAACTCAAAAACGCCAGTGAACAACTCGAAAAAGACTTGATTCGTAGCGATGAGAATGCGCGCCTCGCCTTGCAACAATGCCAACGTTTCACAAGTGCCGATTTACAACAAAAATTAGCTAAAAACGCGGTCAGTATCGACATCGTTCGTGCCAAATATTACGAACCTAATCGCAGTACCGATAGTATTTTTTACTACGCTATTTTGCATTTTGGCGACCCACAGCGATCCGCTGAATTTGTTCCATTAGCAGAAGAAAAGCAATTAGCAAAGCTATTGAAAACGAGTGATGGTTACGTCAAATATCCGCAAATTGGAACGGCATTATCCGACTTGATTTGGCAACCACTAATGCCTTATTTAAATGGCATTCAAGATATTCATCTCGCGCCTGACGGTTGGCTACATCGCGTTGCTTTTGGCGCACTACCTACGCCTGCTGGCTTAGTTGATGATCAGTACAATGTCTTGTATTACAATCACTTACGCGATTTTTTACAATTAGAAAATCCGAATTCAGAACGAACAATTGCACTAGTTGGTGGCGCGTATTTTGATTTAGACTCTACGCAATTGGTGCAATTGAGCACTGCACCGCAGGACTTGCAGATTGAACTAGATAGTACCGATTTGACGATGCCTTTAGCGGCAGTTAGTCGTGCCGTTGCTGATGATTCAACACGCTCGGCGGTGCAGTTTAATTATCTCCGTGGAACGCAAAGTGAAGTGGAAAACATCCATACTCTTTTCCAAAAAAAGAAATGGAAAACGAAGTTACTAATGGGTGAACGCGCATTGGAAGATGAAGTGAAAAATTTAGCGGAAGCGAAAAGTCCTGTTGTACTTCATCTTGCTACTCACGGCTACTTTTTTGATGGCGAAAATGGCGATACCGACGCCACCCTGCGTGAACGCATCATCAATGCCGATCATCCTTTGATTCGTTCGGGACTAGTCTTTACGGGCGTGAATCATACCTGGCAAGGCGGCACTAAAATCAAAGGCTTAGAAGATGGCGTTTTGACCGCTTTAGAAATTTCTAATTTGGACTTATCCAATACTGATTTGGTTGTTTTGTCTGCTTGTGAAACAGGCATGGGAGAAGTGCAGGGTGGGGAAGGCGTTTTCGGTTTGCAACGGGCGTTTAAAATGGCAGGTGCCAACCAATTAATTCTCAGCCTGTGGAAAGTTCCCGACGCGCAGACTTACGAATTGATGCAGTTATTTTACAAGGAATATTTAAAAAGCAACTCCGCTGCGACTGCACTACAACACGCGCAAGCCAAAATGCGAAAACGCTACGAACCATACTATTGGGCGGGTTTCGTATTGATCAATTAGAGCTTGCGTTAACTCGCCAATGGTTAGCACTTTTTAATCAAAAAATACTGTAATGCAACATGAGTGCTAGTATTTGTATAAAATGTGCTGACATTTGTAAAATATGTCCTAGTATCCTCTTCTTATCTGTGGTATATTTGTGGTGTTGATTAACTGAAAATTTCTAAGAGAATAAAGCCTACATATTCTAATCAGCTGACACCTACGCAGATATATCTAACCTCTTCTTAATCCCTGATACGTAGTAAATATGATTTTTTGAAAGATACTCATTTGTTGACGCAGATAGAAGCAAATTTTTATGATTCAAGTAGGTCTGATGCCGCTCACGACCCACTTGAATCATAGAAATCATATAAAATCTGCGTCAAATTAAAACTTTATACAGACCTAAATACTAATCAGTAAGACTGATCCACACAAATAGAAATGCTTAATTACTTTCTAGTGGTTTTTCCACTAAAAAATACCTGATGTTCCCACATTAGCCTAATCGTAGTACACTAAAACCAAAATCTGTTTAACCTTTAAAAAATTGTAAATCATGCAAAAAGTATCTGTTTTGCTTATTGTTCTATTGTATTTTATTACCACAAATTGTACTTCTTTATTCGCTCAAACGTCTATCAAAGGAAAAGTTATTGACCTACAAGATGCCCCTATTTCTTTTGCTAATGTACTGCTATTGCAAGCTGCTGATTCCAGTTTGATAAAAGGAGAAGTGACGAGTGAATTGGGAACTTACGAAATCGAAACGACGCAAATTGGTTCATTCATTATTTCTACAACGATGATCGGATTTGGTGTGATTTATTCACAACCTTTTGATATTCAAAGCGTTGGCGAGCAAATCCAAATGGATGTTATTCGTTTGGCAGAAGAATCTATTACTTTAACTGGCGTAGATGTAGTTGCAAAAAAGCCTTTGTATGAACAGCAGATCGACCGACTGGTCGTCAATGTACAGAATAGTATCACTTCTTCTGGTGCTACTGCGCTGGAAGTATTGGAGCGTTCGCCAGGCGTAGCTGTGAATCGACAAAACTCGGCTTTGTCTATGGCTGGAAAGCAAGGCGTAGTAGTAATGATTAATGGAAAAATTAACCGAACGCCCGTCGCAGCAGTCGTGCAATTGTTGGAAGGCATGAGTGCCGATAATATTGAAAAAATAGAATTGATCACGACGCCACCAGCCAATTATGAAGCCGAAGGCGATGCGGGTTTTATCAATATTATCCTAAAAAAGACGAGCGATCGAGGTCTGAACGGTGCTTTTACCTTATCGGCAGGAGTGGGCAATGGTAATACTTCGGCTGCGAGCACCAATTTCAATTTTCGGAAAAATAAATTTAATTTATTTGGCGATTATTCCTACTCTCGTAAGGAGCAAAAACAGCTTTTTAAGAATTACCGTAAAATTGTTTTGGATGAAAATACAGTTGAGAATTCTACCGTTAGTGCCCGTGATCCGATTCAGTTAAATCATAATGCGCGTTTGGGATTGGATTATCAATTGAGCGAAAAAACCGTGGCAGGAGTATTGATTTCTGCTTATAATAATAAATGGTCAATGAATGCGGTCAATACCGTAGATGTATTGGTAAATCAGTCGCTGGATACGCTCATTACTTTAGATAATATTGAATTAAATCAATGGAAACATTGGGGCGGCAACTTTAATTTGCAGCATAATTTTACAGACGCTAGTCAGTTGAATTTTGATGTGGATTACTTGCGTTATGATAATGAAAATCCGACCGATTATTTTAATACTTATCGAGATGCGACAGGGAATATTCTATTTGAACAAGTGACGCGTAGCGGAAAATCTACGCCTGTAACGATTGCAGTGGGCAAGTTGGATTATAGTAAAAAAATAAACGATAAATTTAAGATAGAAAGTGGACTGAAAGGAACAGTTTCGCGTTTTGAAAACGATGTAAATGTGGCGGAATTGGTAAGCGATGTTTGGGTAAACGATCCAAATTTCACTGCAATTTTTAATTTAGAAGAAGACATTACTGCGGCTTATGTTTCTTTGGATGCCCAACTGAATGCGAAGACGAGTGGAAAACTAGGCTTGCGCTATGAACATACCCGTTCTAATTTGGGTAGTGCAACGATGCCCAATATTGTAGATCGCAACTATGGGAATTTCTTCCCTACTGTATTTGTTTCGCGCACATTAAGCGATGATTCCAACCTCAATTTTTCGTATAGTCGCCGCATCACGCGCCCGACTTTTAATGACATGGCACCTTTTGTCATTTTCATCGATCCCAATACGTTCTACTCGGGTAATGCGGCTTTACAACCGGCACTTTCCAATACTGTAAAAGTGGATTATCGCCTCAAAACCGTGATGATGTCCGTTTCTTATTCTAAAGACGATGACGCGATTGCTCGTTTTCAGCCACGACTCGATCCCGAAACGAATCAAACCGTTATCGGAAGCGCCAATTTGAACTTCCGCGAGACTTTCGCG
>JBGCES010000627.1:0-1559 GCA_045106545.1 Saprospiraceae bacterium | reverse complement strand
AATGGTGGGGCAATATGATTACTTGCGAAAGCTGGAAGCACTTTTGGCTCAACGAAGGATTTGCTACTTTTATGTCCGCAGCTTATAATGAACACCGCTTTGGACAAGAAAAATATCAAGCAAATATCAATGCCTATTTTGAAGTGTATAAAAAAATCAAGGCAAAGGGAAATGATAAACCTTTGGTCTTCAAGCAATGGAGCAATCCTTCGGGCGATGATAGAAGTTTAGTTTATTTCAAGGGCGCTTATGTCTTACATTTACTAAGGAAGGAACTTGGTGATGCGCTTTTTTGGAAAGGCATCAAATCTTATACACAAACGTATTATGGTCAATCAGTAACGACTAAAGATTTTCAATTAGCTATGGAAAAATCTTCGGGACAATCACTAGAAAACTTTTTTAACGAATGGGTATATTAGATGCAGAACCTGCTGTTGATCCGAATACAAGATTATCATACCCGCTCACCGCTGGCGCGATATTTTCAACTCGTGCCATGTTAAAACAGCAAATCTAAAGTGCCATTCTATCATACCCGCGACACGCACGAGTTACAAACATCGCGCGAGTAGTTAACACAAACGAATATGCCCACTCACCAATCCAGACTTCTTTTAATCATTTTACTAGCCCTCCCCTTCTTCACCACCGCTCAATCGTCAATCGACCACTGGGAAACCGTCGTTTTCAACGATGACACTTGGTCATATCGCGTAGGTACATCCCAACCGCCTGCGAACTGGATGCAACCCGATTTTGATGATAGCGACTGGGCAACAGGAACGGGTGGTTTTGGCTATGGTGACGAGGACGATAATACGATTATTTCTCCTACCCTTTCCGTCTATATTAGAATAAAATTTGACCTCGCCGATACTGTAAAAATCAGACGTGCCTTGTTGCATGCGGACTACGATGATGCGTTTGTGGCTTATTGGAATGGCGTAGAATTTGCGCGCGGCAACTTTGGTGCGGCGGGAACGTCGCCCGCTTTTAATGATATTCCACCTATCGATCACGAGGCAGATCTTTATGTAGGCGGCGTCCCCGAAGCTTTCACAGTTGATGCGCAGACCTTTAATCAATTAGCAAAAGAAGGCGAAAATGTCCTCGCTATACAGATTCATAATTTTTTACTTTCCTCCTCCGATCTGTCCAGTAATTTCTTTCTATCATTGGGCATCGCTGATAATTCGCTGGATTACGAACCTACGCCTGATTGGTTTTACGAACCGTTTGTTTTCACTTCCTCGAATCTGCCTTTACTTAGAATCAATACGGCTTTTCAAACGATTGTTGATGAACCCAAAATCGTTGCCAATCTGCAAATCGTCGATAATGGTGTCGGCGAGATGAATTTTATCGACGACCCCGCCACCGATTATGATGGTCAAATCGCGATTGAAATACGCGGTGCTTCTTCGCAGTTTTTTGATAAAAAAAATTATGGTTTCGAGACGCAGTTGCCAGATGGAGAAAACAACAATGTTTCCTTGTTAGGAATGCCCGCTGAAAATGATTGGATCTTGCATGGCCCTTATTCAGATAAAAGTTTG
>JBGCES010000626.1:0-2803 GCA_045106545.1 Saprospiraceae bacterium | reverse complement strand
ACAAATACGTTATCGCAATCATGTAGTTGCGACCATTTATTGGTCACTGAAGTTTTAGGATCGTCTCCCATCCGCGTTGTGCCTACTTCGTGAATAATCTCGCCACCTTTATTGAGACCGAAATTCGCATCTTCGCCAGGTGTCTCACCAAATACTTTCGCACCCATCGCATCAAAAATTTCTTCGAAAGTTTGTTGCATATGCTTCGCCTGATTGCGTTCATGATCGCTAAACGAATAATTGAATCGTAAGACAGGAATACCAAATTTATCGACCACATTCGGATCGAGTTCACAATAATTATCTTTTCGTGCAATCATTTCGCCACGACCGCCGAAGCCGAGCGTCGCACCGTAGAAACGTTTTACATCCTTGCGCAATTTTTGACCATAACCACCTGGTCGTTCGCCCACAAATTCATGCAGCGGTTCCATGCTCATCCCAAAACCATAGTTCGGCATCCCCATTCCACCCCAAACTTCAATATGATAACCACGCGGGAAATTCAGTTTTTTATTATCCAACCACCAAGGAGAATATACGTGCATACCACCTACCCCATCTTCATTATACATCTTGCGATCCATCATCGCGGGTACGAACGCCATCCGTCCCGAACCCGTAGAATCGTGCAAATAACGCCCAACGGCATCACTGCTATTTCCTAAACCATTAGGATGTTGTGTACTTTTTGAATTCAATAAAATCCGCGCCGAACTACAAGCTGAAGCCGCCAAAACGACGACTTTGCCTTTCAATTCATAAAATTTATTGTCTTCCTTATCAATATAAGTCACGCCCGTCGCTTTGCCTTCACTATCCGTGTTGACCTGACTGACCATGCTATTGACAAACAAATCTATTTGACCGCCCGCCTTTTGTGCAGGAAAAATCAAACAAGAACCCGAAGAGAAATCTGCATAGACTTGACAAGAACGTGCACACTGCCCACAGTAATAACAAACTCCGCGATCTTTATTGATCCGCTTGGTCAACATAGATAAGCGACCAGGAATCACATCCACGCCCAACTTACGCGCAGCTTTGATGTAATATAATTCGTGCAAACGCGGCTTTGGTGGCGGCAAAAAGAAACCATCAGGATCGTTGTGCCGACCTTCTTTCGTTCCAAACACGCCAATCATCTTATCCAGCTTGTCGTAATACGGTTTGACTTCATCATAAGTAATCGGCCAATTATCACCCAATCCATCGAAGTCACGGCGATGAAAATCGTCGGGACCAAAGCGCAGAGAAATTCGTCCCCAGTGGTTTGTACGTCCACCGAGCATCCGCGAGCGAAACCACTTAAAATCTGTTCCTTCTTCGTTGGTGTAAGGCTCTCCTTCTACATCCCAACCACCATATGCCTGATCGTAATCACCAAAACCACGGGTAGTACTAGCTCCTCGACGAGGAGATTCCCACGGGTAGCGCATCTGCGTACGCGTCTTAGGATCGGCAGGATCAAAGTAAGGTCCAGCCTCAACTACAGCGATATTAAGACCATTTTTAGCCAGTATATTGGCGGCCATACCGCCACCCGCACCCGAGCCGACAATGACCGCATCATATACTTTAGAAGATTTTTTAATTTGCATATTTGAATTATACGTTGGAATAACGTCGGAAGATACCGTCTTTTGTTCTGTAAAAAAGCGAGAGCAAGATATAAATTTTTGCTGAAATTGAAATTTCTAAACTAAATTTGAAAGACTTTTTTCGTCCATTATCCAACCATTCTGATTATTTTAATTTGAATAACAATCTTTCCCATACATGAAATTAATATAACAAATCCATTTCTACTTTTCTAACCAATTCCCTTGATACTTGTTATCTTTGTAATCAAACCACGAACACACATTTTTTATATAATCCAAAACCGAACACGGCGAATATTATGGGAAATTCACAACACCTCCACCCAGCGCGCTCTTTTTTATCGGCGGGATCTCAGTTCAAGACCAATACGTTACTCCTCTTTTGTTTGCTACTTTCTTCCTATCAGCAAGGAGTTGCACAGATTAGTTTTACCGCTAACGATACTGTCCCTGCCTACGAAGCAGGCTTTGGTTTCGGCGCAAATATGGGTTGGTATGAAGGCTGGACAGACGATCAGCTGGCAGATATTGCTATAGGTAATCCAGATATGAATGTGCGTGGCACTGGCGTTAACACCTTGCGTCCTTCCCTACCCGAAAACTTTGTGGAAGAATGGGGTTATGATATTCGTAGTTCTACCTTTAAACATTATGGCGAATTAGGCGCAACTGATAACACTGTTTTCATCGGTTACCCTTCACAACGTCACCGCGATAAAATTTACTATTGTGATAACGTACAATCCGAAATGTTCGATAATCTCTATCGTGATATTTGGGATGATGGCGAAGATGGCACGCCGATTAATGATGATAATTGGTATGCGGCTTACGTGTATAAATTAGTGAATGAATATAAAGATAATGTGAAGTTTTGGGAGGTATGGAATGAACCCGATTACTCATTTGTGTACGAAGCAGAATTACCACCGGGCGAACCTGGTAATTGGTGGGAAAACAACCCAAATCCGTGCGATTATGCCATTCACGCGCCCATTTTTCATTATATCCGCACTTTACGCATTAGTTACGAAGTAATCAAATACGTTGATCCGACCGCTTATGTAGCAGTTGGCGGTTTAGGTTTTCCCAGTTTTTTAGATGCTGTTATGCGTAATACGGATAATCCCATTGATGGTGCTATTGATAGTTTAAATTATCCACTGACCGGTGGCGCATACTTCGATGTGATGAGTTAT
>JBGCES010000625.1:0-3639 GCA_045106545.1 Saprospiraceae bacterium | reverse complement strand
GAAAAGGTTTATTCTTGATGCTATGCAAGAAATTAACCAAAGTGGTGTTTTTTAAATTAAAATAATTTAAAAATGAAAAATATTAACCCTTAACGAGTTAAAGTCGAATAGCGTTTCAAAAAAAGCGTTGAAATTATATGGAATATTGACGTAGCGGGTCTATAAAATTATGTCAGGGAAAGGATGTCTCTTAGGGACATAAAATGGTGTGGATTTGAAAAGAGGACAAATATAATGCCAAATTTTAATACGAAATTTGAACCCTTAGATCGTTCTATTGTTTAGTGCAACAAGTCACTGTGTACTGTTGTTCCTATCTGAAAATTCTTATTTTAGCAGCAAACAAGAATGATTTCATATTGACGTCACAAGTAATGCTGAGATAAAAAAATTACATTCTGATTTTCTCAGCGTTCTTAAATATTATTTACAGGCGGATTAAAATTTGATATATTAATTCCGTCAAAGAATCAAAAAATTAATACTTCAAATGGCATTTAAAATATATACCAAAACGGGCGACGCGGGCGAAACGGGACTTTATGGTGGAAAACGACTTCCTAAAAGCCACATTCGGATTGATGCTTACGGAACAGTGGATGAATTAAATTCTTACATTGGTTTAGTTCGTGATTGTGTAACGGCAGATCATTTAAGAATATTGCTAAAAGAAATACAGGATCGTTTATTTACGATTGGTTCTAATTTGGCGAGTGATCCAGAGAAAGATATGGCGGTACCCGATATTCGTAAAACGGATATTGAATTATTGGAAAAAGCAATGGACGCTTTAGATGAAAAACTTCCACCGCTGAAGAGTTTTATTTTACCTGGAGGTCATCCTATTATTTCATACTGTCATATTGCGCGTTGTGTGTGTCGTAGAGCAGAACGATTGGTAGTCGCATTGCATTTAGTTGAGCCAGTAGAACCCATTTTGATTCGCTATTTGAATCGGTTATCGGACTATCTATTTACTCTAGCTCGTGGACTTGCAAAGGACTTAGAGGTAGAAGAAGTGAAGTGGCAAGCCCGTAAATAGTAATTATTTTGTTGCAAACTTACTAAAGGTATGAATTTCAGCGCATTTGAATCGGCTGAAATTCATACCTTTATATAAAATTTGTTGACTTATACGGATTCTTAATATCTTTTTAAGGAAAACATCTCTTAATTTGTCATTCTGTCCCTCTTCTTGAATCCATGCTACTTCCATTTGATATGGAACATTATTACTCCTAATTTTAATGATTGATAATCGTTATTTAAAAAGATGAAATTATCAATCATTTTTAAATCAAAACACCAGGCAGTGCGCTTCCTTTTGTTTTACAATTGTAAGGAGTATGGGAGGTAAAAGTCGTGATTTATTTGGATTGAGGTTTTGGATGGACGTGAGTAAAATTGAGCACTACAAAGATGTTTTGGCGGGTAATCAGAAAACGCCAAGGGATCGTGCAGAGATAATTAAATCACTTGCAAAGCCTCATATTAAAAATGAGCTCTTGTGATGAGCTTTTCGTTCAATAAACCACCTTACCTTCTTTTACCCATCTTCCCCATTTTTCATTAAATCCATGTACTTTATTGGTAGATTTATTATTTTCATCAACAATTGAATTTCCTTCGTTGACCCATTTAAAAATACTACCTTTTAGATTACTTACATCGCTATAACCTGCCTTTTGTAATTGCTCACCAATTCTTTCACTGCGATAACCTACCGAGCAATACGTAACGACCTTTGCATCTTTAGGAATAGATTTCAACCGTTTCAAATTAAAGTCATCATAACCTACCCAGATCGCACCTGGAATATGGCTGATATTGTATTCTTTTTGTTCGCGCGTATCCAATAAAATAATATTTTCTTGCTGTAATTTTAGTTCGGTGGTAGAAATATCATCCACTGAACCTTTAGCCATTTGAGTAGCCATATCTTCAAACTCTTGCTCGGTAAACTGTCCAGCAGCTTTAGGCGCAGGGTAGCATTGGGCAAGTACGAAAATGAAAAGTAGCTGGAAGAGGCGATACATTTTCTTCATGTTATTTTTTCTTAATGGTTTATATTGTAGTAATTATGTGTATTCGTTGCACTTATAGCCGTTAGCGTCAGCACTTTGACTTTCTATAACAAACGACGGCTCATTTCAGTAGCATCTATATAATAACGCTTAAAAAAGTAAAACGGTTATTGACCAATAAAAAAAAGAGTAGTTGCCTACTGGCAACTACCCCTTTATATGTATCAATTATAATTGGATATTTAGTTTGGACAGAAGAAGAAGTGGTTACCACAAGTCTTCATAAACTGCATATCACAACCATTCGCTGCCTCGATTTTAAAGGCTTGTAAATCACGGTCATTCTTTGCATCGAGTTTAGCGTACAATGTTTTATGTTGCTTGCTGTATCCCATGTTACCAACTTGACCACGTTTGACGGTTGTGTTGCTAAACATAGCTGGAGTAGCGTCTGCAAAGCCATTATCGTAACCCATTGCTTTGAAAATACTATCTAGGAAGCGTTTATCTGTACCTGAGTTTTGGTGGCGTTGCTTCAGTTTGTCGTAGAAGCCAGCAGGATCTAAGCTGTGCGAGTTACCAAACTGTGGGTTAGTTCCTAAACGCGTTAACGTTTTCGGTGCTCTACCACTTCTTGATAATCTAAATACTGGATGCGTTGCGGCAGTACAATTACAAACTGCAGGTGCTGGTGCTACTGGCTCTGGCTCTGCTTCAACTGTATCCACTGGAACAGGATCTACTACAGCTGGCTTTTCGATTGGTGGTGGTGTATTTTTGATAGCTGTACTGTCATCACAACCAAAACAACCACGCATAAAGTAGAGTAGAGCAGCTAATGCTAATAAGCCTAATAACCAAGGTAAAAACTTCATACATCCTCCACCTGCGGCTGCGGCAGCAGCTTTTTCAGATGTGGCGGCAGTTGCTGCTGCGGCAGCAGCGGCTTTACGTTTGTCTTCAGCAGCAGCTTTCTCTTTAGCAGCAAGTGCTGTCGCGGCAGCGGCGGCAGCAGCAGCGGCTGCGGCAGCTTTTTCCTCTTCCTTCTTTTTCAGCGCTAAGGCAGCGGCGGCAGCAGTAGCTGCTTCTTCCTCCTTCTTGCGAGTCAGCATAGCAGCTGACATCAATGCACCTCCTACTAATGCGGAACCGTAGCCAATCCGAGAGCTTTCACCCGTTGTTGTGCCAAAGGCAGCTAACATTGCTGCGCGATCTTTGTAGTAACAAGAACGAGCAATCTCTTCTCCATCCGCTGTATGCAGCGTATAGTAATAATACTTGCCATTCAAAGCTTCACCCTGTCTCCAGCGATCTTCATTTGGCGCATTTTCCATTACTAATTGTAAGTCACGGTCGCGACCAGCAGTTTTCACGTGTCCTTCACCGCGTAAAAGCACTTCACCTTTGTCTCCAATATAAGAGAAGTAGTGTTGTCCTTTAGCAGAGAACTTATTGAACTCGTTATTTTGACCACCTTTATATTCAGCACAAGTCAAGTAATCATCTTCGCGTAATTCTAAGCGACGTTTAGCAGCAGCTTCTTCTTCGGCTTTACGTTTCGCTTCTGCCTCGGCAGCTAATCTTGCTTCTTCTTCCGCTTTGAGGCGCGCTTCTT
>JBGCES010000624.1:0-10906 GCA_045106545.1 Saprospiraceae bacterium | reverse complement strand
GTGAGAGGACAGAAAAGAGACCGATAAATCTGACAGAAGACAGACTGCTCAATGCGTTGAAAATCAATTACTTGTGTGCATTCTTCTCCTCTAAATTAACTTTACTTATTTCTGTCCAGTTGCTTAAAAGCGCATATTTAGATATAGTTAAGAATTTCAGTAACGTACTGATAATGAATTAGTTATCTAACGTCTAAAATCTAACGTCTAACGTCTGCTCACTTATAAGAAAGAAGGTATCATGTACCCTAAGTGCTCTATAGCTTATGGAGAGTAGTGGTATGTGGGTAACTCACATCCATAGACGACATGCAGTCGCTAGGATAATTTTTCTAAATAACTTCCAACATGAAAAGAGTTTTATCACTTTTACACCTATGCATAGGAGGTTCTACTGATCCTGTTTGGTTGGATCGTCACCGACTTTGGTGGAGGATTTTGCTACGTAGCAGTATGACTAATAACATGCAAATATGGTTTGTTTTTCTACTAATATTAAGTAGTAATTATTCTTTACAAGCTTATTCGTTTTCATACCCCAATCTAAATGAGAAAACGACAATACTAATGATGCCAGATACCGACGGTGATGGCATTAGTGATGCAGACGAAATAGGTAATAGCTCCGATCCGAATGACCCCTGTGATCCTAATCCTGCAGCGGGTTCTTGCTGTACTTATCAAGGACAAAATGTGGCTTTTGCTGGGAACAGCAACAGTGACTCTGACCACACTGACGTGTATGTATTAGCCATGTCCGATGGGACAATTGAAGCTGTATCTAGTACAACTGATTTTAGCGATGTCTTATTTGGATTACATTATATTTACGGTATTAACTACCAAACAGCTGGTGGTATTAATGGATTAACAATTGGAGATAATATTAGCGGTATCTCGGCTAGTTGTCTAGAAATTTCTGATCCATTTATTTTTCAAAATTGTAATCAAGAACCAGAAATTTCTAACAATAACAGTGCCCCGACTGCTGCGCTCGACTTTCCTGAAAACAGCTCTGGGATAGTGATTGATTATGCAGCTACTGATCCTGATGGCGATACAGAAGGAGATGGCATTACTTATACTATTTCGGGAGATGATGCTGCATTATTTAACTTAAATCCTAATACAGGAGAACTCACTTTCATCAATTCACCTGACTATGAAGACCCGTCTGATGACGGAACGGATAATGCTTATGTAATCACAATTACTGCAAATGATCCAGATGGAGGAACGGATATCCAGGAGCTTACGATCTCAGTAACGGATGTAGATGAATTTGACATTTCGGCGGTTAATGATGATGATCCTGCGGATAATGAAGTCAATGAATCAGCCGCTAACAGCACTCCTGTGGGCATTACTGCATTGGCAACGGATGATGATGGTACTGATAATGTTACCTATAGTTTGTCAGATGATGCAGGTGGACGTTTTTCGATTGACCCGATGACGGGCGAAATAACGGTTGCTGATAATAGTTTATTGGATTACGAAGCCACAACGAGTCACGTCGTTGAGGTTTTAGCTACTTCTGATGATGGCTCGACGGCTATGGAAACTTTCACGATTAATATTTTAGATGATAAAAGTGAATTTGTCGCGGCTAATCTAATAGATGTTGACCCAACTGATAATGAAGTTAATGAATCTGCTGCAAATGATACGCCCGTTGGTATTACGGCTTTAGCGATGGATGATGATGGAACGGATGATATTACTTACAGTTTAACCGATGACGCAGGCGGACGTTTTGAAATTGACCCGATGTCGGGTGAAATCACGGTTGCTGATAATAGCTTATTAGACTACGAAACTGCAACAAGTCATCCAGTTGAAGTTACTGCTACTTCTACTGATGGTTCATCTGTGGCAGAAACTTTCACTATTAATTTGCTTGATGATCGCACAGAGTTTCCTGTCGGACCATTGGCAGATAGTGATGGAACGACCAACGAGGTTATCGAAAATGCTAGTACGGGTACACCAACTGGTCTAACGGCTATTGCTATCGATGGTGACGTTACTGATGTAGTTACTTATACCTTGACGGATAATGCCGGTGGACGTTTTCAGATTGATCTGATGTCAGGAGAAGTTACTGTTTTAAATGGTACTTTAATTGATCGAGAAACGGTTGATAGCTACGATGTAACTGTTCTGGCTACTTCTACTGATGGAACTACGTCTACGGAAACGTTTACAATCGATGTTCTAGATGATAATAGTGAATTTACGGTTTCCGCCATTTCTGATAGTGATCCTACTGATAATGCTGTGAGTGAATCAGCAGATAATGATACCTCTGTTGGATTAACTGCTTTTGCAGAAGATTTGGATGACACGGATAATGTAATTTACACTTTACTAT
The DNA here is from genome assembly GCA_045106545.1 of Saprospiraceae bacterium. GTDB lineage: Bacteria > Bacteroidota > Bacteroidia > Chitinophagales > Saprospiraceae > JBGCES01. Next base: position 8,532 of record JBGCES010000624.1, on the reverse strand, counting down.
ATGACGGTGGAGGACGTTTCAAAATCGATCCAAATACAGGAGAAGTTACTGTTGCAAATACTAATTTGCTGGATGCAGAAACTAACCCTTCTCATACGGTCGAAGTAGAAGCAACCTCTAGCGATGGGACAAAACAACAGGCAATTTTTACTATCAATATTCTTGATGATACAACAGAGCATCCAGTCGGTCCTATCACGGATACCGATACGGCGGCTGATTTAGTAAATGAAAGTACTGTCAATAGTACCCCTGTCGGATTAACTGCTTTTGCAGAAGATTTGGATGTTACCGATAATGTTACTTATAGCCTATCTGATGATGCAGATGGACGTTTTCAAATCGATCCCATGTCAGGTGAGGTTACGGTTGCAGATAATTCCTTGTTGGATTATGAATCTGATACTAGCCATACTATAGAAGTTACTGCTACTTCAACCGATGGGACAATTAGCGTACAATCTTTTGTTATCAATTTGATTGATGATAATACGGAGTTTGTAGTCGTAAATTTAGTAGATAGTGATCCTGCTGCTAATGAAGTAACAGAGAATAGTCCTGCAAATACGCCAGTTGGTTTGGTCGCATTAGCAATGGATGCTGATGCTACAGACGAGATTACCTACAGTCTAATTGATGATGCGGATGGACGTTTTCAAATCGACCCAGTGACAGGAGAAGTATCAATAGCCGATCCTAACCTGATTGATTTTGAATTAGCAGATGAACATGAAGTTGAAGTACTGGCTACTTCTGATGATGGTACGACCATTAGTGAGATCTTCCCTATTACAATTCTTAACGATACTAACGATGATATCGACAGTGACGGTGACGGATTGACCGATAATGAGGAATGCCCTTCTGCACCATTATTTGATAGCGATTGTGCAGATGCGGATGGCGATAGTGTGCCTGACTTTTTAGAAAACGATAATCAAGATAGCGACAACGATGGTATTACTGACGTCAATGATCCAGATGATGATGGAGATAATATACCAACTTTGGTAGAAGTAGGTGATCCATTTAATCCTAATGATTTGGATATGGATGGAATTCCTGATTATTTAGAACACAATGTCATTGACACCGACGGTGACGGCAGCCCAGATTATGATGATGATAACGCAGATGATGAAGGATTGACCGATGGTACAGGTGGCGAAGATCCTAATTTACCTTGGAACGATGCAGATAATGACGGAATTCCCGATCATTTAGATGCAGATTCAAACAATGATGCAAATACTCCAGATAATTCTGGTGACTCAGACGAAGATGGTATCTCTGATAATATTGAATGCCCATCTGGATATATTTGTAAAGATACCGACGGAGATAATGTGCCTGATTACATGGACGACGATTCTGATGGAGATGGTATTGTTGATGGAGCAGAAGATCCGAATGGTAACGGTATTGTAGATGCTAATGAAACGGATCCTTATGATGATGATACGGATGATGATGGTTTGAAAGATGATGAAGAATTAGTGGCTGGCTCCGATCCTACCGAAGAAGATACGGATGGTGATGGTGAAGATGATAGCCTAGAAGTAGGTTTAGATCCAACCCAACCATTTGATACGGATGAAGACGGAATTATTGATGCTTTAGAATCAAGTATTGCTGATGCAGATAACGATGGAACGCCAGACGAAACCGATCCAGCGAATCTAGATCCTTGTATTCCTAGTATGAATGCTGGCGCATGTGATCAAGACAATGATGGTTTGACTAACGACGAAGAAGTTTTAGTAGGTACTGATCCTACTAATCCAGATACGGATGAAGATGGTAAAAAAGATGGAATTGAGGTCGGTTCTGATCCAACTGATCCCACAGACACAGATACTGATGGGCAACCAGATGCTTTAGAATCTGCTATTGCAGATAACGATGGTGATGATGTAAGCGATGAAGATGATATTGCGGATAATGACCCATGTATTCCTAATCAATTTTCTCCTGCTTGTGATTTAGATGAAGATGGTTTAACCAATCAGGAGGAACTTACTGCTGGTACATCTCCGACTAATCCAGATACGGATGGTGATGGAGAAAATGATGGAGACGAAGTTGGTATGGACGCAGGTAATCCACTAGATACGGATGAAGATGGTACAATTGACGCACTAGAGTCAGCAATTACGGATATGGATAATGATGGTACACCAGATGAAACCGATCCTGATAACCTTGACCCTTGTATTCCAAATAATTTGGTAAGCGATTGTGATTTTGATGGCGATGGTTTGACCAATGAACAAGAAGAGACCGATACGGGTACTGATCCTTTCAATCCAGATACAGATGGCGATGGTGAGAATGATGGAGAAGAAGCTGGCGGAGATCCTACCGATCCTACCGATACGGATAATGATGGCACACCAGATGCCTTAGAAAGTGATGTAACTGATGCCGACAATGATGGCATCAATGATGAAGCAGATCCAGCAAACCTTGATCCTTGTATTCCAGACATGCTATCTGATGCATGTGACCAAGATGAAGATGGTTTGACGAATGGAGAAGAAGCAGATTTAGGCACTGATCCAACTAATCCAGATACGGATGGTGATGGTGAGGATGACGGTGATGAAGCGGGTTTAGATTTATTAAATCCATTAGATACGGATGAAGATGGTATTGCAGATATATTTGACCCAAGTCATTTGGATACGGACGAAGATGGCGTTAATGATGAAGCAGACCCAGCGAATCTAGATCCTTGTATTCCAAATATGTTAGCAGATGCCTGTGACCAAGATGAAGATGGTTTAACGAATGCGGAAGAAGCAGATTTAGGCACTGACCCAACTAATCCAGATACGGATGGTGATGGTGAAGAAGATGGTGAAGAAGCGGGTTCTGATTTATTAAACCCATTAGATACGGATGAAGATGGTATTGTAGATGCACTTGACCCAAGTCACTTGGATACGGACGAAGATGGCGTTAATGATGAAGCCGACCCAGCGAATCTAGATCCTTGTATTCCTAACCCAGCTTCTCCAGCTTGTGATCAAGACAACGATGGTTTAACCAATGCAGAGGAAATCATTGCTGGTACTAATCCAATTCTTCCAGATACGGATGGTGATGGTAAAGACGATGGACTAGAAGTTGGTCCTGACCACGAGAATCCACGTGATACGGATGAAGATGGACTATCAGATGCAGTTGAATCTAGTATTGTAGATACTGATAATGATGGTACAAACGATGAACTTGATCCTGCGAATTTAGATCCTTGTATTCCAAGTGACGAAGCAGGCCCGTGTGACCTTGATAATGATGGTTTAACGAATGCAGAAGAAGAAAATACAGGTACTGATCCAACGAATCCAGATACGGATGGTGATGGTAGTTTGGATGGTGCAGAAGTGGGTATTGACATCAACAATCCAGAAGATGGAGACGCAGATGGTACGCCAGATGTACTTGAACCTAAAACGGAAGATAGTGACGGTGATGGCGTTAATGACGAAGCCGACCCAGCTAACTTAGATCCTTGTGTACCGAACGTATTATCAGGTCCTTGCGACCAGGATAACGATGGTCTAACAAACTTCGAAGAATCCGTTCTCGGTAGCGATCCATTAGAACCAGATACAGATAATGATGGAGAAAATGATGGCGATGAAGTTGGTCAAGATTATGAACAGCCAATTGATACAGATGAAGATGGTATCGCTGATGTTTTTGAATCTGCTACTGAAGATGCCGATCAGGATGGCGTAAGCGATGAAGAAGATCCAGCAAATCAAGATCCTTGTATTCCTAATGCTTCAGCAAGTAATTGTGATGCTGACGAAGATGGTTTGACAGGCGATGAAGAAACTGCCGCTGGCACTGATCCTTTAAATCCAGATACGGACGGTGACGGACAGGATGATAACGAAGAAATCGGTAACGATCCAGAAAATCCGCTCGATACAGATAATGATGGAATCAATGATGCATTAGAATCTGAAATCGTAGATACAGATGAAGATGGTGTTGTAGATGAATTCGATCCAGATAACACTAATCCTTGTGTACCTAATGTGACCGCTGGTGCTTGTGATTTGAAACCTACCGTAAGAGCACGAGTATTCTTACAAGGTGCATTTGAATCCGTAGAAGGTATGATGCGCGATGATTTACGAGCAAAAGGTTACCTGCCAACTTTGGAGCCATATAGCGACATTGAAAGCTATCAGCATTTAGCGGAAACGCGTGAACTTGCACCAGCCAATACCATGAATATTGTTGGCAACGATGCTATCGTAGATTGGGTATTCCTCGAATTACGCGATGGAAATGATGCTACCAATACTGTTGCAACGCGCGCTGCAATGTTACAACGCGATGGTGACATCGTAGATGTAGATGGTGTTTCACCAGTTGTATTTGACCAAGTAGTAGGTAGTTACTATCTAGTGATTAAACATCGTAATCACTTAGGTGTCATGACCGCTGTACGATTAGATATGACTACTGGAGAGACATTAGTTGATTTTACCAATCCTGCAACCCTTACTTGGGGTACACATGCACAGAAGGCAGAAGAAGATGTAATGGTACTATGGGGTGGTAATTCAAATAGTGATAATCAGCTGATTTTCCAAGGAGCGAATAATGATGTAGATGCTATCTTCTTTAGTGTGCTTTTAGCAGAAGACAATAGCAATAGCGCAACGAATTACATCAAGGAAGGCTACGCTCGTACGGATACGAACATGAATGGTGAAAGTATTTATCAAGGAGCAAATAATGATCTTGACGTGATGATTTTCTTCAACGTATTAGGTCACCCAGTGAATACTAGCTTCATTGTGAATTACATTGTTCAAGAACAAATCCCATAATCTATTCAATCGGAGTAATTGAGTGATAACCTTGGTTATTGCTCATTTACTCCCTTTTTCACGACCATAAAAATCTATCATAAGTGGCGGTATTTGACTAGTACCTAGCATACCGCCCTAACACTTATTAATATGAAAAATATTTTTTCTTCAACAACGCTCAAAAAATTAGTAGCGGCTTGTAGTTTAGGCTTGCTGGTTACTTTTTCAGCACAGGCGCAGATTCAGTTTCAGTTAGAATGGTTACCTGAATTACAAAAGTACCAAGTGACACTTCATTCTAACAATACTTATACTGCTCCAATGAACACGACTAGTACTGCTCAAATCACTATAAAAGTTCCTACCGGACAATTTGAAGTGACTACGCTAACTTCTTTACAAAAAGATGTAGAGTGGGAGGCAAATGGCGTATTTGTCGCTCCTCCAGAAGCACCCGAATTTGATTATATCTCCTTCGGATTAACGACTTTAGGCACCCGCCAATTGGATTATAAAGCTGGAGTGACTTTACCACTTTTTACTTTTGAAAATGCACTAGAGTGTGGTGGTTCGATTGAGTTAATGGACAACCAAAACGATGCTTTTTTACCACCTAATTCGCGTAAAGCAAATGTGGCAAATCAAATTACAATTTTAGGTGCTAAAAAGAATGCTTATGTCGGAAATACTGAATTAAATAAAGTAGAATGCGTACAGGCTGTCACTGATGCACAAGATATTGCGGCAGAACTACATACAGCAACCGTTTTTCCAAGTCCAACTCAGGATAAGTTGAGCATAGAAGTATTGTGGACTAAGCAAAAGGAAGAAGTTACGGTAAATGTGTACGACACTAATGGGCAATTAGTGATGCAAAAAATGACCTTCTTACAAGCGGGAAAAAATGTTCAACCTTTAGATGTTGCTCTACTAAAAGCAGGAACTTATTGGGTGAGTATTAGCGGAACAGATTGGCAGTACGCTTTACCTTCTTTTGTAAAAATTTAATTCTTTCAGCAGGATTATTAGTAACATAAAATCGCTGTAACTGATTGACAATCAGTTTATACCGAATATAATATTGTTCACTGCTTAAAATTTAATAAGAAACAAGTATGCACGAGTAGGAAATAGATAAACAAATACTAATAAGGTTCCAAGCTTTAGTTTTGGACTTTACTGGTCATATTCTACTCTGCATACTTCCTCTAGTTTATCTAAAAATTCCAAATACGTATTGACTCACTGACAATGAAGAAAGTACGTGTTTCTAACTTTTCAAAAATGAAACAATTTTATCAGCTCTTGGTGAGCGGACTGCTATTACTATGTCTGCTACCAACTACTTCTGCTCAGGTAGAATTTAAAGTAGAGCTCCAGCCTGATAATGTAACTTACGTGGTGAAGATGCGCCCACAAGTGACCTGGAACTCTCCACAAAATTTAACCAGCACCGCACAAGTAACATTAAAAGTCGAAACGGGTGGTTTCGTATTGAGTAATCTACAAAGTTTACAACCAAGTACTTCTTGGTCTAATAATGCACGTTTTGACGCGCCCTTAGAAGATCCTAATAGTGATTATTTATCATTTGGTATGACTAGCCTTGGAACAATGGGCTTCAATTATCAAACTGGTGTTGAAATTCCGATGTTCCAATTCCAAAATACGGGTGATTGTACTGGGATTATGGAATTGATTGATAACGATACTGACCCATTTTTACCACCCAATTCGCAAAACGCTAATGTTGGAAATCAGATTACGACAGCGGGAGCGCAAGGCGATGCCTACACTGGTAATTATGATCCAGGTAGTGCAGATTGTACACCTGCAGATTGTCCAATTGATTTCAGTGTTTCTACTACAAATCCTTCAACTTGTATTGCCGCTGACGGGCAAATCAGTGTTAGTACAACTGCCAGCGAACCAGTAGAATACAGTATTAACAATGGTCAAGACTATGCTAATACTGCTACGTTTAACAATTTAAGTGCAGGAAATTATAACGTTTTGGTACGATATACAGATGGTAACTGTCCAAGTGCCGAAGCTGCTAATCCTATTGTTTTATCTGCTCCAGCTAGTCCAGTTATTAATGACATTAGTACAACACGTTTACAGGCTTGTGGACAAGAAGATGGTACTATTACGATTCAAGCTACAAGCGATCGAGCTTTAGAATATAGCATCGGCGATGGATTTCAAAGTAGTAATATCTTTACTGATCTTGCTGCGGGGATTTATCCGATTAGCGTGCGGAATGCTGATAATACCTGTATTGTAAATGGTTCAACGGCTTCGGTTCAAACTGCTATTCAACCTATTATTACCAATGTCGTTACCTCAAGCCCTAATAACTGTAGTGCAGATAATGGAGAGATTGAAATTATCATGTCAGATAATGCGAACTATGAATATAGCATTGACGGTGGTCAGATTTGGGTAGGAGATAATACTTTTACTGGATTAACTGCTGGTACTTATGCTCCACGCGCTCGTGCCAATAGTTGTGTGACCGCTGATTCAGATATTGATCTTACTGCTGTACCTTGCAATCAAGATTGTACTATCTCTTACGAATTAGTACAAAATATCGATGGTAGTTTTCAAGTCAATTTATTTTCGGATGTTACTTGGACAACTCCCGACAATGTTACTTCTTCCTTACAGGTTACAGTACTTGTTCCAACAGGTGGTTTTACCGTAACGGATTTTACCTCTTTAGTTTCGGGAGTAACTTGGGCACAGAATCGAGAAGATGCACCAAATGAAGACGGTAGTGTCGATTATATATCATTTGCGCTCAATTCAAACGGAACGAGTCAAATTTCTTATACTGCTGGACAAAGAACACCATTATTTTCTTTTAAAAATGGTGGAACCTGTACCAGTCAGGAGGTATCATTGATGAATAATGTTACCGATCCTTTTTTCCCACCCAACTCTCGTAGTGCCAATGTAGGTCAACAGCTTACTACCTTTGGCTCGGGAGTAGATGCTGAAGTGTGTATCTTTGGTTCAGGGGCGGTGAACTGCGAACGTCCCGACCCCTGCACCATCGATCCGACCGACACAGACAATGATGGTATATGCGATTACACCGAAAATGAAAATGGCTCTGACCCAAACAATCCTTGTGATCCGATTAATACTGATACGGATAACGACGGCGTTTGTGATCAACAAGAAATCAATGATGGCGATGACCCCAATGATGCTTGTGACCAAGGTGGTGTTGATACCGATGAAGATGGTATTTGTGATCAACAAGAAATCAATGATAGTGATGATCCTAATGACCCCTGCGACCCTAACCAAAATACACCTACTTGTGATCAAGACAACGATGGTTTAACCAATGCTGAAGAAGCTGAATTAGGTACTGACCCGACTAATCCTGATACCGATGATGATAATATCGCCGATGGTTTAGAAGTAAATGCGCCTTATTCGGATCCGCTATATCCTTGCGACCCAGTGGGGGCAGATACAGATGTTGATGGTATTTGTGATGCAGGAGAAATTGAAAGTGGAACAAATCCTTTTGATCCTTGTGACCCAGATAACACCGATACGGATGAAGATGGTATCTGCGATCACCAGGAACGTCAAAGTGGCTCCGATCCCAACAATCCCTGCGATCCGATTGGAGAAGATACAGATGGTGATGGCTTCTGCGACCAAGCAGAAA
>JBGCES010000623.1:0-3978 GCA_045106545.1 Saprospiraceae bacterium | reverse complement strand
GAAATGCTTACGCTCACCACGTCTTAGATGACAAGCAAAACAACTTCAAAAAAGTCCTCCCCGAATTCTTTGCAGAGCAAGTCAACGAAGCTTTAAAAAGCGAATATAATCTAGATTTTCTTGGCTTAACGCGTGAGGCGAAAGAACGCGAATTAGAAAGTAAACTCATCGAAAATGTACGCGATTTTCTACTAGAATTAGGCTATGGCTTTTGTTTTATTGGTAGCCAATATCGGTTGACTTTGGGCGAGAAAGAATATTTTTTAGATTTGCTCTTCTATCATCGAATGCTCAAATGTTTAGTTGTCATTGATTTGAAAGTGGTGGAATTTATTCCAGAATTTGCAGGTAAAATGAATTTCTATTTGGAAGTAGTAGATGATAAACTCAAACAGATAGATGATAAACCCTCAATCGGTATCATTCTTTGCCCAACCAAAAATGACATTGAAGTAGAATATGCGCTCCGTACCACCAACAAACCAATTGGAGTAGCAAAATACAATCTAACGACGGAGTTACCCGATGAATTCAAAGGCAAACTTCCTACCGTTGCCGAAATCAAAGCCTCCTTAAAACATAAGCTCTAATCATAGGTTTAAAACTTCAATTCCGTACCTTGTACCAAATTTTTAATCCAGTGCGAACCATCAACCGCAGAACTGTGAAGTACTAATTTTAATGTAAAATGTAGAGTAGCAAAGTATAAAAGGTACACGCCATAATTCGAGTCACTTTTGCACGTATCTAGTGTACTTTTAAATTTTATATTTAGTCTTTTACCCCGAAATTCTTCGGGGCAGGCTATTTTACATTGAATGCCTTAACCGTTCTGCCATCAACCGTCCGCCGTCAACCGTCCGCCGTTTATATGTCCTACTCTTCGCACGACCTCACCGATACTATTGTAGCCCTCGCTACTCCACCCGGCAGCGGCGCTATCGGCGTCATTCGGCTCTCTGGCAACCATGCTATTTCGATAATTGATGGCGTTTTCCCAACTAAAAATCTCACTCAACAAGCAACGCATACCCTACACTTTGGGAAGGTTCGGGACGACGATCAGCGAATTATTGACGAAGTTGTCGTATCACTATTTGTTGCGCCTAAAAGTTACACAGGGGAGCACGTAGTGGAAATCAGTTGCCACGGCTCGAATTATATTATCCAACAACTGATTGAATTATTTATAAAAAAAGGCGCACGTTTAGCGCAGCCTGGCGAGTTTACGATGCGGGCGTTTTTGAATGGGAAAATGGATTTGTCACAAGCGGAAGCGGTGGCGGATTTAATTGCTTCTAATTCTGCCTCGGCACACCAAGTTGCCATGCAACAAATGCGCGGTGGCTTTAGTGCCGAAATCAAAAAGCTACGCGAAGAACTGATCAATTTTGCTAGCCTAATTGAATTAGAATTAGACTTTGGAGAGGAAGATGTGGAGTTTGCAGATCGGCAAGATTTGAAGGATTTAATTTATAAAATTCAACAATTGATTCGACGCTTAATTGAGAGTTTCAAACTCGGTAATGCGATTAAAAACGGCGTTTCTACCGTTATCGCGGGTCGCCCTAATGCAGGCAAATCCACTTTACTAAATGCCTTATTAAACGAAGAACGCGCCATCGTCAGCGACATCGCTGGTACTACCCGTGACACCATCGAAGAAATTCTAAATGTCAAAGGCGTAGAGTTCCGCCTCATCGACACCGCAGGCATTCGTGAAGCACAGGACAAAATTGAAGCCGTCGGCGTAGAAAAGACGCTCGAAAAAGTACAGCAAGCAGCCATTCTTGTTTACGTTTTTGATGTATTGGAAACGCGGATTGATGAAGCACTTACGGACATCAGCAAGTTACAACGCGAAGGCATGCACTTACTCATTGTTTGTAATAAGATGGATAAAAATCCCTATTTTCGTCCCAACTGGTTAATTAATCCAACGGGCGAAGACATCCACGAAATTTATTTACAAAAGGAACACTTGCCTACTCCAATTCCTTCATTATCAGCCGATAATGTCATTACGCTCTCTGCGCTCAATGGCATGAATGTTCCATATTTAAAAGAAAAACTCTACGATTCTGTTTTAAATCAAAGTCTAAATTTAGAAAGTACGGTGGTGAGTAATGCGCGGCATTTCACTGCTTTGCAGGAAGCGGATGAAAGTTTAAATGCGGTATTGGTCGGTATGGAAAATGGGGTAACTTCGGACTTTGTGGCGATGGATATTAGAAGGGCGTTACATCATTTGGGAGAAATAGTGGGCGCAGTAAGTACGGATGATTTATTGGGAAATATTTTTAGTAATTTTTGTATTGGAAAGTAAATTTGAATCAATAATTTCATAATAAACAAGGGCGATCCGCAGACCGCCCGAAATGTTTTCACAACAGAATAATCTTTATTGTGAATTGCTCAAATTGTAATACAAAGATATTATATTTGTTGATATTATTGTTATTCAAAATCGAAAAACCGTGAAAAAAATTTTAGGTTTAGACATCGGCATTGCTTCTATTGGATGGGCTTATGTTCATCAAGCCACACAAGACAATGAAACATCTTCAATTATTGGGGCGGGAGTAAGAGTAGTTCCATTAGGTAATGAGGCAGCAGATTTTACGCAAGGGAAAGCAGTAACGGTAAACGCAAAACGTCGGCAAGCACGTAGTGCAAGGCGTAATTTACAACGATGGAAACTAAGGCGTAAAAAGCTAACGCGACTACTCGTCCAAAACCAAATGCTTCCTACTACCAAGGAAAAACATTTGCAAAAGGAAGCTATTTATCAACTACGTGCGAAAGCGGCAAAGGAACAGATTAGCTTGACGGAATTGGGACGGGTTTTGCTGATGATGAATCAAAAACGCGGTTATCAGAGTAACCGTAAGGTGGTAAATACAGATGAAGAACAAGGTGACTACCTAAAAAACATCAGTAATAACAGTCAGACGTTAGGAGATAGTCAGCAAACTGTAGGGCAGTATTTGTATCAACAGTTACGCGAAAAACCCCACGCACGTTTGAAAGGGCAAATTTTTTATCGCTCTGATTATTACGCTGAATTTGAACAGATCTGGCAAACTCAACGTCAGTTTTACCCTAAAGTGCTGACGGCAGAATTGAAAAAAGAAATGGGTGACTATACCCTTTTTTATCAAAGAGATTTAAAATCGCAGAAAGGACGTGTATTAAGGTGTCGGTTTGAACCTAAATATCGCGTTGCGCCCAAGAGTTCACCTTTCTTTCAGCATTTTCGGATGTGGCAAAATATTAATAATCTGGAAGTGTATGATGACGAGGATAATACCTTTCAGCTAACAGCAGACCAAAAAGAAGATTTGTTCTTTGAACTCGATCAAGTTACTAAACTTTCAGCTACTCAAACTCTACGCAAACTTGGCTATTTCCCCACCAAAAAGTATCGGCTTAATTTTACTGAAGTGCAAGGTAATCGCACCAAAGCAGCTTTTTTAAAAACATTTGCTCAAGCAGGTTATGATACAGTGGAATTACTTGACTTTGATCCGTTAGAGAAGAATCCGACGGAACAGCCCGCTTACCAATTGTGGCACCTGCTCTATGCTACCACTACCGACCAACCCATTATTGATAAATTACAAACTGATTTTGGTTTCGATTTAGCACAAGCAAAAGCTGTTTGCCATACTAAGTTGGAAAAGGATTATGGCAATTTAAGCGCGAAAGCCATTCGTAAGCTTTTACCACATTTGCAAGAAGGACATACTTACGACGCAGCTTGTGAACTTGCGGGCTATCGTCATTCAGATTACTTAACTAAGGATGAAAACGCACAACGTTCGCTACTCAATGAAATTCCTGTACTTAAGAGAAATAGCCTCCGCAACCCCGTCGTAGAGAAGATACTCAATCAAGTTATCAACTTAGTCAATACCATTATTGCGGATGATAAATACGGTCGCCCCGACGAAATTCGAGTAGAACTAGCACGAGAAC
>JBGCES010000622.1:0-1734 GCA_045106545.1 Saprospiraceae bacterium | reverse complement strand
CGCTTTTTGCGATCAACGAACATTTGCAAATGGGCGCGACGGATACCATGTACTCCGTGTCTTCCATGGCGGTCGATATGTCGATACCCGATTACTTCCTTGCGCCAACGGTAGGCGCGACGCTGATCCTTGCTGGTGATGCGACGAAAAAGGATGGATTTTTATTAAAAGAAGAATTGGAGGACTTCCGTCCAACGGTCATGCAAGCCACGCCAACGACTTGGAAAATGCTCTTATTATCAGGTTGGAAAGGAGATGAAAACTTGACTGCGGTAGCGGGAGGTGAAGGTTTTCCGAAAGATACGGCGCGGCAATTAATGGAAAGCTGCAAAGCCGTTTATAATGGTTATGGACCAACAGAAGCGACGATTTATACGACTTATAAAAAGATTACAGAGCAACATTTGACCGAAGAAGCGGTGGGTGAATTTGTCGCGATTGGTGCGCCGATTAATAATTTTACGACGCTGATTTTGGATAAGCAAATGCGTCCCGTACCGATTGGTATGGCGGGCGAATTGCACATTGGTGGCGTTGGTTTGTCCCACGAATATTTGCAGCGACCTGCTTTGACGGCGGATAAATTCGTGGATTCGCCTTTCGGCAAATTGTACAAAACGGGCGACCGCGTTCGCTATCTGTTGAATGGTGATATTGACTTTTTGGGGCGGATAGATTCGCAGGTCAAAATTCGCGGTTATCGGATGGAATTGGGCGAGATTGAGGAGGTGATGCAACAGCACGAAGCAGTGAGCCAAGCAGCGGTGAAAGTGGTAAAGGATGCGAAGGGGAATCCGCAATTGGTAGGGTATTTTATTTTACAAGATACAGATAGGAAGTATCTTCGAGATACTTCCTATCTAAAAGATTTCTTACGCAGTAAATTACCCGGTTTTATGGTGCCCCAGTTCTTTGTCGAAATGCAAGAATTTCCATTGACCACTTCCTTAAAAGTAGATCGCAAAAAGCTACCCGCGCCCGTTATTGAATCGCAGCAAGAGTATAGCGAACCACAGACGAAAAATGAGCAATTAATTGCGGGTTTGTTTACGGAATTGCTTGATATTCAGCAAGTTGGTGTAAATGATAATTTCTTTGAATTGGGTGGGCATTCTCTGATTGCGGTGGAATTGATGGCAAAAATTCAACAGCAAACAGGTGAGAAGTTGCCACTGACTACGCTATTTCAGTATTCTACGGTGCAGCAATTAGCGGCTATTCTACCAAATGAAAGTAAGGCAGTTTCTAATAAAAATAAATCACGTTTTACTTCACTTATTCCGATTCGTCCAACGGGAACGAAACTACCGATTTATCTCGTTCACGGTGGCGGATTACACGTGTTGTTTTACCAAACTTTGGTGCAGCATTTAGGTGATGACCAACCCGTTTACGCCTTGCAAGCACGTGGGCTAAATGGCGATGAAGAACCACTGGATCGAATTGAAGATATGGCAGCGCATTATCTGAGTGAAATTCAGGAATTGAACCCTGAGGGACCTTATCATTTTGCGGGTTATTCGCTAGGTGGTTTGATTGCTTGGGAAATGGCGAAGCAAGTACGCGAACAAGGTAAGCAAGTGGGTTTACTGGCGTTATTTGATGCGCCGAATGATGAGATTATTGGAAATATTCTGCGTAGCTTAATGTAACAGTACAATATAGTTTGGCAAGTAATTCAAATTAAAAAACGGCAACAGGTTCAGTAACCTGCTGCCATTTTTTATTTATGAT
>JBGCES010000621.1:0-6296 GCA_045106545.1 Saprospiraceae bacterium | reverse complement strand
AATAGCCTGCCCCGAAGAATTTCGGGGTAAAAGGCTAAATATAAAATTTAAAAGTACACTGAATACGTGCAAAAATGGTTCGGAACGCGACGTGTGACTTTTATACCGCAATTCTGCGGTACAGGCTATTTTGCGGTTTTACATTTTAAATTAAAATTAGCACTTAACAGCTCTGCGGTAGAAGGTTGACGACAGGCGGTCAACTCGATTCATGTGATAAAAAGTTATACAAAGATGAAAAATGCAGTGACTTTCATGCTAAGTATTACAGAAAAAATTAAATTTTCTTGCTTATGCGCTACCGTTTAAATACTCAATATTGATAATTCATCGTCCCTTAATTACGATTTCTGCTTTTTTTACTATTTTTGCGTTTCATTATTCCCTCAGACTGTTTTGACCACATATTTTCTACCATTAAGTATTGGCCAAAAAATAAATTTACATTCTGATTTTTTAAATTGATGATTTTGTTGAATAAAAACTATTCATTCAGAAAAATCATCATTTGAAAAAATGTAAATTTATTTTTTCGGCGTTTCTAAGCAACTCTTATTAACTATTTTTAACGCATCCCTTGATTTTATTAACTAAAAACCTTGTTTCTTTTTCGTTTTCATAGCGTCCTAAAGGTAAATTGGTTAGTAAATTAAATCTACCTATCCACACCTCAACACTTTATTATAAAGTTATATCTACTTGTTTAGATAAGGTTGTGTTCTGGGTGTTTTTTAAATATAAATCCACAAAAAACAAACGGGAAACCCGAATATTAAACTTAATCAAATTCAAAATTTAACATGAAACAATTATTTCTAGGTCTTTTATCTTTTCTTTTGATCGCTAGTTCGGCGACTGCCCAAAGTGGTAAAAGTGATATGAAAGCCGCACAAAAAGCTTTCAATGCTTTCAAATTAAGTCAAACTGATGTTGACAAACTAAAGGAAGCGATGACTAGCATTGATGCTGCGCTAGAGGATAGTGAAATGGCAGCTTCTACTAAAGCGTGGAAGTTGAAAGGAGATATTTACAAGTCCGCAGTACAAGCTGATATGGCTGCAGCGGTATTAAATCCAGAGTACCAAACTCAATTTGCAAGCGCGGGATTAGATTCATACCAAGCCTACTCTAAGTTATTTGACATGGCGGAGAAAAAGTATGATAAAAAAGATGCTCTGGCAGGTATGAAAGAAGCTGCTGGTAGTGTAAGTAACGCAGGTATTGCTGCTTACGAAGCCAATGATTATGAAAATGCTTTCAACTTGTTTTCGACCGTGACTGAAATTCACGAGAAACTAACAGCAAACGGAGAAGAAAGTATTTTAGCTACTAAAGATGATGTAAATAACCAGATTTATATCACTGGTTTGTCTGCACTAAACGGCAATATGCTGGATAAAGCAGAGCCTGTATTTATGCAGTTGAAAGAAAACGGTTACGAAAAAGCTGCTGTTTATGAAGGTTTATTTAAAATCAAAATGGAAGCAGAAGACATGGAAGGCGCTGAAGCAGTGCTGACAGAAGGTCGCGAAAAGTTTCCAGATGATGTTTCTTTGCTATTCTCTGAGATTAACTTCTACTTAAAGCAAAACAAATTGGACGTTTTAGTAGGAAAACTAGAGAGTGCTATCGCAGCAGAACCTGAAAACATCTCTTTATACGCTACTTTGGGTAATGTTTATGACAACTTATTCCAACGCGAATTGGAAGCAGGTAACGCAGAGAAAACACAAGAATACTTTGATAAAGCTTTAAGTCAGTACGACAGTGCTTTAAAAATTGATGGCAGCTATGCTGACGCAGTTTACTCTAAAGGTGCCTTATACTACAACTTAGCTGCTGCTAAGACGAAAGAGATGAACAATCTGCCTTTAACTGATGTGAAAGGTTTTGAAGCATTAAAGAAAGAAACAGAAGAATTATTTGAGAAGGCATTGCCTTTATTCAAGACAGCAGAGACAATGAATCCTAGTGATTTGAATACTTTAATTGCCTTAAAAGAAATCTTCGCTCGTAAGAGTGATTTTGAGACATCAGGTGAATTCAAAAAACGGATTGAAACGGTGCAAGCAGGTGGAGAAGTTGAATCATCTTTCTTCAAGCAGTAATCTATTAGCTCTGCTAAGATAGAAAAAGGGCAGAACCACGCGGTTCTGCCCTTTTCTTTTTATATCTGTTTTGTTCTCTACATCTTGTCTATTCGATTACTTCGATGGTGTCTCCTATTTTAATTTTACCCATTTTAGTCGGTATCAAAAGTTGTCCAAAGATAACGCCACCTTCTGGTCCTTTCCGATAACTATTTAACGTACGCAAGGGCTCGCCATTGGGATTTTTTTCTTTAGTCACTGGGTCAATCGTCGTAAATACACAGCGCTTACATTGGCGTCCTGCTTTAAATTCTGCCTCACCAATTCGGATTCGTTTCCAGCTATCTTCTGCAAATGCAGTAGCATCTTTAACCACTAAATTGGGTCGAAAATGCGCTACAGTTATCGGCGTTTCTAATCGACTGTTCAAATCTGCTATGGACGCTTCAGAAAGTAATAATATAGGTCCTTCATCAGCTAAACTGACTGAATCCGTTTCATTTCCGCCATATTTTTCACCTAATCCACGTACGCTATTATCATCCATATAAACCAACCGCGCCTCGGTTTGTAAGTAGTCGCTAAACCATTGATTGGTTACTTCATCAGCCAATAGTCCCGTAGTAGAATTTGAAAAAATATGAATGGGAATCCTTGAATGATCGGTCGTTGGTAACGTAACCGTATGTACCAGTTCGGAAGCTCGATATATATTCAGTCCTGTTGCGTTGGTTTCTACTCTTAAATCCAATAATTGAGAAAAATCACGTCCCGTAAGCGTGGCATTATCTGCCCCAATCAATGCCCAACGGCGATCGGTCGCAATTCCTCTTTGATTGACGAGTGCTTCTTCCAAAGCAACGGCTTGGGTAGATTTAAGGGTATAAATATTGATTTGTGAAAGCTGCATTATTTGGGTTTTAATAAAAAAATTAGCCGACCAAAAGTAGTACTTTCAGTCGGCTAATTGCTGCATCGAATCGATTATTTCTTAAATAATCAATGAAGTAGCATTGATATAAAATAAAGAAATTTCGTTCTGTATATTAATTTCTTTTGCGCTTTTTGCGCGCTTCAGCAGCAGATTTAGTTTTAATAACAATCACGCCTGAGCTTCCTTGCATACCATAAGCCGAAGTAGCCGAAGCGTCTTTTAAAACGCGTACGCTTTTAATATCGTTCGGGTCAACCTGACTCGCTACTCCACCGTAATCATTACCTACTTGTGAGCCATCGATGACGTATAATGGGCTATTACTTCCACCCATTGAACCACCTCCACGGACGGTTACACTCGCGTTTGTGCCACTACCTCTTACTTGTACCCCTGGAATTCGGCGTAGGTAATCAGCCAGTGTAAGGTTACCGTTATTTACTTCAACTTCGGCTTGCGAAGTCGTTTGAGCTTTAGCAGCTGATTTTTTAGCCTCTGCGTCTGCGTCATAAACATTGACGCTACCTTCGCCAGACATATCAATAGCGGTTGTTTTTTTAGCACCACCACAAGAAATTAAAGCAAATGCAAATAAGGCGAGAAAAGAAATAGAAAATAGTTTGAACGTTTTCATGATGTAGTATTAATTTTTAATAAAGGCTGTATTAATATCTATTAATTACAGCAAAATAGAAGTTAGATCCAAAATAAACAATTCCATACGGATCATTTACTTTTATAGATAGTTGATTAAAATAATTTGATAAAACTGCGTTTTTTATAGTTTAAAGACAAATGAATACTGTTTAAGCTGCTTGAGTTGATTGATTAAACTATTCATTTATATGATTCTAAGTACAATGACAGAATTAGAGCATGATAAAATGAATGAATATGTGCTGAGAATCAGTTCAGTTCAAGTCATTTATGGTCAAACTAAATACGTCAACCTACTTATTACAAAAGACGTTTATAACTAAAATAAGTTACTTCAAATAAGGTTTATCAATTTTTCAATACTATCTATTTAAGTATCATAAGTGTGCCAAATTTTTCAACCCATTCATAATCAACTACTTATGTCATGTTTCTAAATAGAAACAAAAACTTAACTGTTCATAAGCGGACATCTTAGGCGTTCAATTATGGACATTTCTAGAAAGCATAACCTAACTGAATCATAATTCGTGCATCTTCATCTGACCGAAAATATTCTCCTGACAAAATGATAAAATCTACTGGCGCAATCCAAATTCCGCCACCATAACTATCATGCCACTCATCCGATTCTACATCATCTAACCAAATTCTACCATAGTCATATCCTGCCGTCAGACCGAAAGTGAAAGGCATGATATGATTAACGGATTTAAATAGTTCCAAGCGCAAATCATTGTTGTGGAAAAAGGCGGTTGTACCATAAAAACGATTGAACCGAAATCCACGCAAACTGCGATTGTGTCCGCCAATATTGGGCAAGTAAAAAAATTCTGATTCCTCAAAAGCATGATCTACCCCAATCCGTGATGCAAATACAATTTTCTTACTTTTCACTAATGGTAAATATGCTGCGGCTTCCATGCCAATCGTAGTTTGTTTTAATTCACTATCATTCAAATTATTGCGATAATTCAGATAACCAGCAAGCCTAACGCCTCTCCGAACAATAGTCGGATGATCAACGCTATTCAACTGAAAACCAAGTTCACCACCTACGTAGAATTTTTGCTCAAACTGATCAGGATCATCTGCTGCCAATTCAGTTAAGAACCGCCCTTCGGTTCTTTCAATCTCAGTCATTTCAAACAATGGTCCAATGTAAATAGAAGCTTCATCAGCATAAAACCGCCGCTTTATAGCAGGATGCAATTCAAACCCACTTTGGCGTACTCGATTAAAATCTCGATCCTCTTCTCCTTGTTCAGTCAGCAAGGTTTCGTTACCCGTTCCGTAATAATTCAAAGTAAACTGATTGCCACGAAGTCCTGCATTTACGAGTAAATCCCATTTTCCAAAAGTATTGAGAAAGTCGCCCGTGTAAGTAATTTGTGGGGATTGGGTCGCAAAAGCATACGATCCTTGTACATTGTGCGTAGCGTGGTAGGGGTCTTTTTTAAACTTATAAGTTGTCCACAGTAGATTTGCTCCTAAAAGAAATCCGTTATCTGGATTAAAGCCGATTAGTGGTACAGGAATTAGAAAATTATGCTCGTAGTGCCATGCCTTGCGGTCGTAAATATTATAATTACGCCGATCAGTCGTTTTGTCTTTCGTCTCTGTACTACCCTCAATCTCCACATCATCGGGCGCATCATATACCAACGTTTTCTTACCTAAGCCGCCTACTTTAGATTGATCAACTACTTTATCTTTATCAACACCGCCGACAATACGTACCAAAATACCATGATCAGCCTCCCCCGTAATATTAAAGACATCTTCTTCGCTGCTTCCATAAAGTACTATTTCTTTCGTTTCTTTAGGTGAAAAAGTTCGTTCATACACCAATTCTCGTACCCCATCATCTGTTTCCAAATCATACATACTCACCCTAGTCTTTCCGTCAGGCAAGCGTTCTACATCAAATCCATCTTCATCATTCGTCCCAACTACATCTACATGGGTAGCCAATAATCCGTAAAACTCTTTGGCAAATTTCACCAAATTATTACGTCGTTCTTTTAAAATGGTTTTTATTTCCTCGCCCGTGATTTCGTAAGCTAGCTTTGGAAAAGTAGCAAAGGCCCGATCAATCACTTCGTCCGTTAGTTGAGCTTGCATCCACTTGGCTTCCCGTTCCCAATCTGCCCATTCCATTTCATTTAGAAAAGAATGATCAAAATAGCGCGAACTCCAGCTATTCCATTTCATGTTTTTAATTTCGGGCGAGTACGGTCGCAACTGGCGTAAAAAAGGCATCGTCCAACGCGCTACTCCAGCAATCGTACCATCATATTTGGAAAATACTTGATCGCGATCGCGAGGAATCGGTCGGTAATAATCAATTCCGTCTATTTCGATTTTAGCAAACCGCCACTGATCGTCATGTCGATCCCAATCTCCGATCACTAAATCCAGTAGTCGGGCACGCAAGGCATAAGGCTGATCGATCCGATTTTCATGATTTTTCATCAAATCTTCCACCGCATCAGAAGTACTGACAATTTCTTTAGAGTTACCAAAACTCGGTTCAATCGACCAATCATCGTCTGGTCGTTCTTCGACTAAATATACTTCGCCACCAAATGATTCATTATGAACATCCAAAATCG
>JBGCES010000620.1:0-35686 GCA_045106545.1 Saprospiraceae bacterium | reverse complement strand
AGAGGAAAAAGGAGCGTTTTTCGATACTTTTAGACACTTTTTTACCTCTAAAATTGGCTTTACATTGTCAATAGTTACTTCAAATAGCATTCAATTTTAATTTACTTCTATATGTGTGATTTGAAATTAGTTTGAATACTGGATTTTGACAAAAAACAATGATAAATTTATCGTTAAATTATTACTTGATAATATTTGTTAATTTATCGTGCGAACTGCTGGTATATTTTACAGTATTTAATTCTGCCTCAACACAACACACTGACTATCAATATTTTAACAATTATGTCCTTTTTCTGTTTTTTATATTCTATGTTCACTCCCTGATAAATACGTATCTTACTGCTGCTTATGGCAAAAAAAAATAGTGCATATAATATTAATTTCCAGCGAGAGTTAGCTAAACTCAATCTTGCTCAGCGACAAGCAGTAGAAGCAATTCTAGGGCCCGTCATGGTAATTGCAGGTCCAGGAACAGGAAAAACGCATATTTTAACCGCAAGAATTGGACAAATTTTACTAGAAACAGACACGCAGCCAAATAATATTTTGTGTCTAACTTTTACCGATGCAGGTGTCTTTGCGATGCGTGAACGCTTATTAGAATTTATCGGACCAGCAGCGCATCAAGTACCGATTTATACTTTTCATTCCTTTTGTAACAATATTATTCAGGAAAATTTATCCCTCTTTGGTCGCCACGATCTCGAACCGCTGAGTGATTTAGAACGCGTGGAAATCATTCGCCGCATTATTGATGAACAACCCGTTTCACATCCACTGAAGCGAGGAAAAACAGATATGTATTTCTACGAAGAACATTTATACGATCTTTTTCAGCGGATGAAATCAGAAGATTGGACGGTAGCTTATGTAGAAGAAATGATCGATAAATATATCGCTGACCTACCGCTACGTGATGAATTTATTTACCGAGTAACCAGAGGTAACTTTAAGAAAGGAGAACCGAAAATTGCCAAAATCGCGGATGCCGAGCAGCGCATGGAATTACTGCGTAGTGCAGTTCGTTTATTTCCGCGCTATCAGGAAATGCTGACTCGTTATCGCCGCTATGACTATAACGACATGATTCTTTGGGTGCTTAGAGCATTTGAAGAAAACGAGTTGTTGCTGCGTACTTATCAGGAACGCTATTTATACTTTCTAATTGACGAATATCAGGATACGAATGGTGCGCAAAATGAAATCATTCAAAAGTTAATCGAATATTGGGACGATCCGAATATTTTTATCGTTGGTGATGATGACCAATCTATTTTTGAATTCCAAGGAGCACGTCTAAACAATATCCACGAATTCTTTGATCGCCATCGTCAAGAAATGCGATTGGTGATCCTGAAAGAAAACTACCGATCTACGCAACACATTCTCAATACCGCAAAGGCAATTATTGAAAACAATGAACGTAGAATTATCAATGACCTGACGCATTTGGGTTTAGATAAAAATTTGAGCGCAGAAAATCAGCAAGTCGCCCACTCTCCCATCCTACCCGAAATTATAGAATATCCGTTTCGGAATCATGAGGAAGCAGATATTATTTTACAATTAGAACAGTTACGTGACGAAGGAATTCCGCTGGAAGAAGTAGCAATTATTTATGCCCGTCACCGCCAAGTACGTGATTTAGTAAATCTGTTAGAAAAGAAAAACATTCCTTACAATACCCGACGACGAGTTAATATTCTCGATTTACCAATTATCCAAAATATCCGCTTGCTCCTTGAATATTTGTACATCGAATATCAGCGTCCACACGATGGCGAATATTTGTTGTTTCAAGTATTACATTTTGATTTTCTGGGAATCGATCAAGAAGATATTGCGACCTTGAGTGTGCATTTAGCTTTGTACGATTATCAGTTGCGTCCTAAATGGCGTAATATGCTGTTAAACAACAAGTTATTAGCAGATTTAAATTTAAATAAACCTGAGAAATTTACTCAATTTTCTAATCTATTACGCACCTTATTAGAAGATTTTCGCAATTATACGGTCCCTGTTTTAGTAGAGCGATTATTTAATCGCAGTGGATTATTGAAGCACGTTTTAGACCAACCTAATCAGCCGTGGTTATTACAAGTGGTCAAGACGTTTTTTGATTTTGTAAAAAAAGAAAATGACCGTAATCCGCGCCTATCTGTGCGTCGTCTTTTAGACATTTTGGACAGCATGGATGCGAATCGTTTACCAATTGAGATTAACAAAACGGTCGCGGCGGAAGATGGGGTAAATTTACTGACCGCGCATTCCTCCAAGGGACTGGAATTCCGTCATGTCTTTCTACTGGATTGTGTGAAAGATTTTTGGGAACCGCGTAGTCGTGGCGGTAATAATCAATTCAAATTTCCCGATACGCTTACTTTATCAGGCGAAGAAGATGCGCTAGAAGCAAGACGCCGACTATTTTATGTAGGAATGACGCGGGCACAGGAACAGCTGCATATTTCGTATAGCCGTAAAAATGACGTGGGGAAAGAATTACGCCGCGCTATTTTTCTAGATGAAATCATTGCTGCTACCCCAATTGTGGTACAAGAAAGAGCAGTGCCGAGTGAAGCATTACTAGCAGCGGAGATGCTGCAAATGCTCGAAGTCGCACCTGCCGACATCAAAATGCCTAACCCCGAAATGATGACTAAACTGCTAGAAGGTTTTGTCTTGTCCGTTTCGAGTATGAATCAATATTTGAAATGTCCGTTGGGCTTTTATTACGAAAATGTATTGCGTGTTCCAACGCTGAATAGTGAATTTGCTAGTTTCGGAACAGCGATGCACAATAGCCTGCAACGCTTATTTGAACGCATGGCTAGCCATGAAGAACGTCAGTTTCCACCCGTAGCTGAGTTGATTCAGATTTTTGATTACGAGATGTTAAATCAGCGAGGTAATTTCACTCCTACCGCTTACCGCCGCCGTTTGGAAATGGGGCGCGAATACTTAACGGCTTACTATCAACATCATATTGATACCTGGCACAAAAATGTACAGGTCGAGTTTACTTTGAGACATGTAGAAGTGCAGGGTGTGCCGATTACGGGAACGATTGATAAATTAGAATTGCACAAACAACAACGCGCTATTTTAATCGATTATAAAACGGGTAGTCACCGCGAAGGGAAAGTAAATCGTCCAACTAAATCTAATCCGCTGGGTGGTAGTTATTGGCGACAACTCGTTTTTTATAAAATCCTTTACGAAAATCACCCTGCCAATAATCGAACGGTACAGTCGGGCGAAATTGCTTATCTCGAACCCGACACGCGCAATCAGTGGGTTAGCCGTCAGGTGAATTATACCGCAAAAGATGTGGCGTTGGTGCTAGATATGATTACCGAAACTTATCGTAAAATTAAAGCACATGACTTTTTTACAGGTTGTGGCGAAACACATTGTCAGTGGTGTAATTTTGTTAGAAATAATATTCCAGTTGATACGTTTGCGGATAAAGAAATCGAAGCATTGGATGATTAAAAATTATAAAAAAAATCGGCTTAGAGACAGAACTCTAAGTCGATTTTTTTATAAGCATAACAATTTTGCTATCGCTGCACCACTAACTTCTGTGTCCGAAATCCGGCATCAGTAATCATTTTCACTAGATAAATTCCTTCTGCTAAATTTGCTATATCCAATTTAGCTACGCCATTACTTTCGACTACTGTCCGCTGTTGAAGTTTACCACTCAAATCAGTAATTTCTAATTGCATGCGGATAAAGTCATTATCTTTAAACTCCACAAATAATTGTTCGCTCGCAGGATTAGGATAAAAACGCGCAATCTCACTATCCGCAATATCATTTACATCTGTAGAAAATTCTTGTTCGCGTAAAAACACGTCAAGGGTTGCGGTAACGGCTGGAATAACACAGCCGCCATGATCCAGATTATCACCTACATTGAATGCTTGTACATCTAGTGCGCCATTAGCATTCATCACGGAATCCGCGACGATAGAGTTGCGAAACGGTACTTGATCATCAGCCAAGCAATAATAAATACGCGTAATCGCTTGTGGTGTCCAATCAAAAACGTCATTATCGCGCAGCGCGATATTAGCGGGATGATCTGGATCATCAACTAATGCTTGCATATAATCTTCTTGTACCATCGCTTTAGTAATCGTCGCGCCGACTTCTTCCGTCAGTAATGTTTTGAGCGTATCATTTAATTCAAATAATTCGATAGTCCCCGCTTCAAATTCTCGAATATTTGTCAAATAAGGCTCTTTGAAAACCTCACTTAAATCATTATAAATATTACCGTAAGCCGTTTGATAACCCAAAACGGTATTCGGCAAATATGCTACGGTCCCGTACGGTTCGTCACTCAAAATCAAATCGCGCATTACGCCTGACACACTGTATGGCCCAGACATGTGGGAAGCTGCTGCAATATTAAATTGATCTGATAGATTTTGCTCAATCTCGCGGTGCATTGCCATTGAAGCATGTCCTCCTTGTGAATAACCTGTAATAAAGAGTTGCTCATTAAGTGTATAATCAGCTTCCATTTCAATAAAATCCTGTACTGCATATGCCATATCAATCGCAGCAGAAGCCTCCGTTGCGGCGTGTACGTATGGATGGAAACCACGTGCTTCACCTAGCCCAAGAAAATCAGCTGCCGAAGTCACAAAGCTCTGACTCGCAAAAAACACAGCTAATTCAAAACCGCCTCGACGATTAGAAGGCACATCTTCTGGTCCGCCTACTGTACCATGTTGATACGCTAATAGTGGAAAAGTTCCTGCCACATCAGGTACACAGAGTAAACCTGAAGCAGTATCTTTTACGCCTTGTACATCAGGTGTTGTATAAAGGACTTTGTATAAGTCTACACCGTGGTTAGGCGGTATAGGTGAGATAAAACTTAGCTGAGCCTCGGAGATGTTTCCTAATAACTCGCTACTAATCAGTTCTTGTGCGTTCATACAGTTGAACGAGATTAGCGTTAAAAATAGAAGTATAATTTTTTGCATAAGTATAGAATTGTATAATATAAAAGTTGATTCCCGAAGTTGCAGAATTATCCCGACATCTACAATAAATCACTCGCCTTTCCTATTAGAATGGGCGATGGCAGACGATTGTAAGCATAACGAATACGTTTTTTCAAACATCTTTCCCACTTCTTTGTTGCAATTGAAAAATGACGATGAAACAAATTACCATAGTACTATTTTTCATTTTACAACTCAGTAATTTGCAAGCTCAAATAGATTTAGAACAACACCAATGGCGAGAACGCATCTTGCTCTTTTTTATTCCAGCTAATGAAGTAGCAACTTGGGAAGCACAGCAGCAAATTTTAGCCGTAGATAATCAGGGTTTACAAGAACGAGATTTGATTTTTTATAAAATTGAAAATGATAGCGCTTTACAACAAAACTACGCTATATCAAATGACCGATTTACTGCGATTTTAATTGGGAAAGATGGCGGAGAGAAATTACGTCAACACGAGCCACTAACCCTCAAAAAGCTATATTCGACTATCGATGTAATGCCCATGCGACGCAGCGAAATACGCAAACGAAGACAATAAAAATAGAAACTCCATGTTGCACAACGACAACATGGAGTTTTATTTTATTAATAAACGTATAGGAGGAAAAAATCATCCATTAAACGCTATTAGTTACTCGTCTATAAAATCAAGCTTTATCGGCTCGGAATTCTTCAATCACCGAATCTGTCAGGTAAATATATACCCGATAGGTTCCTTTAGAAGTGGTCATATCACCGATGCAATATTTAGACCCGTTGCCTTTAGACGCACCTGCGTGTACCTGACTAAAACCTTTCGGAGAAACAGTAGAAAAGAATTTTTTTACAATCTGAATAGCTTCTGTTTTGCTATACGATCCTTCATCTCCAGCAATAGCTAACTCAACATTACCTGCGAAGTATTCACCAAGTGTATCAGCATCGCCTCGACTAATTGCGTTTGAAATGCTATTGATATTCAAGTCATTCGCTAAAAAAGCTGGTGCTAACAACAACACAAACAATAGACTTTTCATAAATTTATAATTTAAAATGATAATTCAAAATAGGTTAATCTATCCCTCAATGAGATAGATATATCGTTTTTCTCTTAGCTATCTGACTTAATCTATTATTAAACCAATAGTTATTCTAGAGAAAAAATATAGGAGATAGAATTGTAGTAATGGAAGTAGTTGAATGTGTGCGGAGGAATTGAGTTACTACCATTTTGACGTAAGTTGGTTAAAAGAGTAACCCTAGGAGGTGTTTTAGAAATGTTAAATTCGCCCCCTAAATATAGAAATAATTTGATAATGTTGTGCAACAAACTGCACTAAAAACTTCTTTTTATTCAAATTATTGTCTTTAACCTATTTTTCAGCAAAATTTAACAATAACACGATTTACAATAAAAAGATAGTGTAATTTACACAATAAGCATGCTACTAAATTTATATCTTTGCCAACAAATCTTTATTTGCAACAGAGATCAACTACTTTCGCCACGCTGAAATAATTAATTAAACGATTTAGAAATGAGTATTTACTTCCTGCGGTCGTGAGATCGCTTCGCTAAGTTGTTGTACTATTTGAAAAATATAGAAAAAATGGTCCCCGAAATTCTTCGGGGCAGGCTAATTCTAAATCTTAAGTGTTTAATTAATTATTTCGGCAATACTTCGAACAATTTCAAACAACTTCCGAATAATTTTTCTTATGCCAACTACCCAACACGCCCTTTTAGTTATTTTAGATGGTTGGGGACTAAGTCCCAATCCTGAAGTAAGTGCTATCGAACAAGCCAGCACTCCTACTATGGATGCATTATATCAGAAATATCCACACACTACGCTAGTAACTTTTGGCGAAGAAGTAGGATTACCCGCAGGTCAGATGGGAAATTCGGAGGTCGGGCACTTAAATATTGGTGCGGGACGAGTAGTATATCAAGACTTCACGCGGATCAATATTGCGATTCGTAATAATACCTTGGTAAATAATCCCACCTTAGTTGAAGCATTAAATTATGCTAAAGCAAATAACAAACCAGTTCACTTACTTGGTCTAGTATCTGATGGCGGCGTGCATTCACATATTAATCACCTCTTATCACTTTGTGATATTATTGATGGGTATAATGTCCCTGCCTACATTCATGCTTTTATGGATGGACGCGATACCGATCCAAAAGGTGGAGCAAATTATTTAACTACTGTCAATGACCATATTCAAAATAAATCTGCAAAATTAGCTTCCGTCATAGGTCGTTACTACGCTATGGATCGAGATAATCGCTGGGAACGTATCAAGTTAGCTTATGACTTGATAGTAAAAGGCGAAGGTGAAAAAGTGAAGGGTGATATTGTAGAAAAATTGCAAGAACGCTACGCAGCAGGAGAAACAGATGAGTTTATCCAACCGATTATCATGGCTGATAAAAAAGGACAAGCAGTAGCGACGATTAAGGAAGGTGATGTTGTTTTATTTTATAATTACCGTACTGATCGCCCTCGTGAAATTACGAGTGTACTGACGCAAAAAGCCCAGCCTGATTATGGTATGCAGCCCTTAGATTTGCATTTTGTAACCATGACTCGCTACGATGAATCGTTCAAAGGATTGCATGTAATGTTTACCAAAGATAATTTAAAAAATACACTGGGTGAGGTGATTGCAGGTGCAGGAAAAACACAATTTCGCATTGCAGAAACTGAAAAATATCCGCACGTAACCTTCTTCTTTTCGGGTGGTCGAGAAGAAGAGTTTACGGGTGAAAGTCGCTTTGTCGCGCCTTCTCCCAAAGTGGCAACTTATGATTTAAAACCAGAAATGTCTGCCCATGAGGTGACAAATGCAGTGATCAATAAGATAACCACCGACCAGCCTAATTTTATTTGTTTGAACTACGCTAACACCGATATGGTCGGACATACAGGCGATATGGCTGCCGCTATCAAAGCAACAGAAACCGTCGATGGATGTCTTGGTGAGTTATTGGAGACGGCATTGGCACATAATTATGAAGCCATTATTATCGCTGACCATGGTAATTCGGATACGATGATAAATCCTGATGGCTCACCCAATACCGCGCATACCACGAATATGGTGCCCTGCATTTTTGTTTCTAAAAATGTCAATGAACGCTCTATCGTATCAGGGAAATTAGGTGATATAGCGCCTACTATTCTAGATTTACTCGGCATTAGTAGTCCCGAAGAGATGACGGGAAAGGTCTTAGTGAAGTAAGTTTATTAGCAAAAACATAGCAACTGACGAGCCATTTTAGCAAATCTGACGTTAATAAAATGCTTATTGCGATACTAGATTAGTGCAGACTTAGGTAATTATGTATTTTTGGGCACTGATTCCGTTTTTAGACTAAAATCTCTTCTTTTGAAAAATTCAACGAAAGTAATTTTACTGATATTATTTGTCCTTATCATCGACCAAACCGTGAAAATTTGGGTAAAAACCAATATGGAATATGGTGAAGAATTTTCCATGTTTGGAACAGATTGGGGATTAGTACATTTTGTGGAGAACCCAGGGATGGCGTTCGGTATCACATTAGGAGGTAGTTATGGTAAACTCTTTTTGAGTTTATTTAGAATTGTGGCGGTAGGTTTCTTGGCGTACTACATTAAAATACTAATTGATGCCAAATCCAATTTTGGATTACTAGCGAGCTTTGCCCTAATTCTTGCGGGAGCATTAGGCAATATTATTGACAGCGCATTTTACGGTTTAATCTTCTCAGAATCGCCTTATCACGGTGGTCTAGCCGAAATGTTCCCTGAAGGTGGCGGCTATGCGCCTTTTTTATACGGTAAAGTAGTAGATATGCTATATTTTCCCATGTTTTCAGGTTATTTCCCTGATTGGCTACCATTTTGGGGAGGTGAGCATTTCTTATTTTTCAAACCCGTTTTTAATATCGCTGATGCTTCGATAACTATTGGCGTTTTGAACATTCTATTATTCCAACGAAGTTTCTTTAACGTTCCAGAGGAAGACGAGAATTCGATGGGAGAAGATGTTTCTGTAGCCGCAGCTACCGAAGATATTCTCAACCCTGTCAATCCAGATAATGTGAATGATTCTACTATTATTGATGAGTCACTAACGCCACCAGTCAACAATCTCGCCGATGAAGAAGCTGATAGTTAATACGCTTGAATCTTTTATACCGTTTCAGTTTGTTCTCTCATTGTAAGATGAAACGTCAGATTCAGATAAATAAAAAAAGCGATGCTCTCACGAGTATCGCTTTTTTTATTTGCTACGGATTGTAGAGATGTTATTTATGCATCTTCGGTTAGTTCCAGAAAAGAATTAATTGAGCCAATTGCATTAGTAATGCGGTCGTAATCAATGCTGTAATGGATGAACTTACCTTCGCGAGTCGTACTAACTAAGCCCGCTAGACGTAGGATACGTAGATGTTGAGAGGTGATGGATTGCTCTAAATTGAGCGTATTGTAGATCTTATTGACGTTAATTTCGTCGTTTTGATCGATAAATTCCAGAATTTTCATCCTTAATGGATGCGCCAAAGCACGCAAAATTTCCGAGGAAACTTGCAGCTTATCATGGCTGATGTTTACCTTTGCCTTTCTCATAGAAATAGAAGTTAAAAAATTAAGTTGTTGTTGGAGTAGAACTGAAAAATCCTAAAACAATAATATATAAAAGCTATATAGTTAGCAAATATGCGTTTTTTATTGATTTTTTCAAAATAATCCTAAAAAAAATGCGGTAAATCAACTGAATTGACTTACCGCATTTGTTAGTGTAATCATTGAAGTACAGAATTTTTTTTGAATACGACTTCAAGCTGTTTAGTGTTTGCAGATGCATTTCTGCATCCTCGAGACCGTAAGGCTCGAACGCATGTAATCTTTTGTTACATGGGATTACATTAATTTCAACAGTTTACTACAGAAATTATCAGTTTTAATAAAATCTATAGCTGATTTGGTAAAATGTTCATGAATATAGTCCGAATAGTGCAATAGCTTCTATTGCCTACCAGTGGTAAGTAGCAATAATTACCTGCAAGTTGCAAGGAGATACTTACTGACTTAAAAGAAAAGTCGAATTTGCTTAGGAAGCTAATTCTTCTACCAATCGTGAAATTTGCGATAGCCGTTCGTTGTCTAATGAGTAGTAAATAAATTTACCTTGACGGTCAGTTGCGACTACTCCTGCACGACGCAAAATAGCTAAGTGCTGAGAAGCAACTGATTGTTCCAAACGGAGTTTGATATAAATATCAGTTACAGTCATTTTCTCATTTTCTTCCAGTAGATCAATAATGCGTTGACGCAATTTATGATTAACGGCGCGTAGCACTAATACTGCTTTTCTAAGTTCTGCGTAGTCTAATTCAATGTCATTGTTACCCTTCTTCAAAATTACAATTTCGTTTTTTTGCTTTCTCATATTAAAATTTATTTAAAGTAAATATTGCTTTTCATCAGATTACGAAAACCATACCAATCTAAAAGTTTATAATATGTAAGGGCGTTCGGTATAATTGTTTAAAATAGCTAAGAAAGCTTTATCAATTACAAGTTTCTTTCCGTTTAACCTCAAATTATAAAATTTTCTTTGGTGTGGTTATATTAGGTGCCTTAAAATACTGGGGAGCATAATAGGCTACATCCTGAAATAAATTGTTCTGGAAAGCCTGATACGCAAGCTTAACCAGATACTTAGCTGAACATTTTAACGGATGGAAGATCGCGAGGGGGGAGTGTATCACGGAACGGCATTTTTCTGCACCGTTTCCGATGAAAACAATTGAGTTATCGCTCGCAAAATAAGACGAAAAACTATTTTCATCAACTATAATCGCTTGGGTTTCAGTGACAGCCATATTTTGAAAATTATATATAGCTGCATAAACCTCCATCCGTCGGGCGTCAATCATAGGACAATATAAAATATCTCTATGATATATTTCGCTACCCGCATGAGCTAAAGATTGTAGCGTATCCACCGCAATTAGCGGTAGTTGAAGGGCATACGCAATACCTTTAGCAGTTGAAGTCCCTACTCGCAATGCCGTATAAGAGCCAGGTCCCTGACTCACTGCGACTGCGTCTAAATCCTTCATTTTCAGTGTAGTATCTTGTAAACAGGTATCAATTAGGTGGGTTAATTGTGCGGCATGTTGAAAACTTTCAGTCGTCTCAGCGAGCGAAAGTAAGGTATCATTTTCTGCAATAGCTACCGAACAAATATCAGTAGCGGTTTCAATATTAAGAATATATGCCATCTATAAAGGCGTTCATTAGCCGCCTATTGTAAATAAAGTTTTCTCTGAATGTAAAGTGCTGATGCAAATATAAACGATTTTTTCAATTTACCGAATTAAAATATAATGAACTGAAATTTGTATTTCATTGTTTTTTAAACATAGAAAAAACTACTTTTGCATATAATCTGTGACAATTTATTACAACTTTTTTTTATGGTTTTTTATCAAATATATTCTTTTTATTAGCTTCTCTACCTTCCTACAAGGTTTTATGACCTAAAAATAGTCTCCGCAAAGCAAATTGCTTGAGGCTATACTACAATATAAAACGATGATCAGAGCATTTTACTGCTCGTCATTTATCATTCTTCAATTATTATTACTATCAATTCATGTTAGATAAATTAGAGGCGATTCAGGATCGCTATTATTATTTAGAAGAGCGATTATCCGATCCCGCGTTGATGTCGGATATGGATCAGTTTACTAAAGTTAGTAAAGAATATAAAGATTTAGAAGAAATCGTACAAACTGCCAAAGCATATAAACAGCTTTTAGGGAATATAAAAACCGCAGAGGAGATGGCAAGCGAAGACGATGAAGAGATGCGCGAAATGGCTAAAATGGAGTTAGACGAGCTCCATCCTCGTCGAGAAGAGATGGAAGAAAAAATTAAACAACTTCTAATTCCCAAAGACCCAGAAGACAAAAAGGATGTTATTTTTGAGATTCGCTCAGGCACAGGTGGCGATGGCGCAGCGAATTTTGCAGGTGATTTATACCGTATGTATTCGCGTTTCTTTGATACGCAAGGTTGGAAAGCAGAAGCTATCAATGTGACTGAAGGAAGCGTAGGTGGCTACAGCAAACTAGTACTTGAAGTAACGGGTAGAGACGTTTATGGCAGACTAAAATTTGAATCAGGCGCACACCGCGTACAACGCGTTCCTAAAACAGAATCACAAGGTCGCGTCCACACCTCTGCCGCTACGGTGGTAGTGATGCCTAAGTTAGAAATGGAGGACGTAAATATTAATAAGGCAGATTTAAAAACGGATACCTTCCGTTCGAGTGGTGCAGGTGGTCAGCACGTCAATAAAACAGAATCGGGTGTACGTTTCACTCACTTACCAACAGGTATCGTTGCCGAAAGTACAGATGGACGTTCGCAAATCAAAAACCGGGAAATCGCTTTACAACGCTTGTATCAAAAGGTTTACGATACACAGCGGGAAGCATACGAAAACGAAGTGGCTGCAGCACGGAAATCTCTCGTGGGTTCAGGTGATCGCTCTGGTAAAATTCGCACTTACAATTATCCACAGAACCGCGTAACCGATCACCGAATTAACCTTACCTTATATAGTTTGGATAAAATTATTGAAGGGGATTTGAGCAATATCATTGAAGCTTTGCAAGTAGCAGAAAATGCGGAAAAGATGAAAGCAGCAGATATGGAATAATTTAATTAACGAGTAACGCTTAACGAGTAACAAGTAACGAACCTCCGCGATACTTTTAAACGACTTTTGCACTACGATTACACTAAGTAGATAGACGATAGAAATTAGACTTTAGAAGTTAGATAAAGAATTGACTGTCAATTATCTAATGTCCAACGTCTAACGTCTTTAATCTGTCAACCTACTTACCACTACCTTTATACTATTTTTTATGGTAACAATTTTAGTAACTGGCGCAAACGGACAAGTTGGGAGCGAATTACAACATCTCGCTCAATTTTTCAATAATTTCACCTTTATTTTCACCGATGTAGCGGAGTTGGATATTACCGATGAAGCAGAAGTGATGCGTTTTGCAAAAACTCATCCGTTTGATTATTGTATCAATTGTGCGGCTTATACTGCGGTGGATAAAGCAGAAACTAATGTAGAACTAGCGCGTAAAATCAACGTAACAGGCGCAGTAAATTTAGCGAAAGCGAGCCATTCAAATAACGCCCTCTTATTTCAAATATCAACGGATTACGTTTATCACAATACACAAAATACGCCTTTTAAAGAAGGCGATCCCACCAATCCACAGGGCGTTTATGCGCAAACTAAATTAGATGGCGACCTCGCTGCACAGCAATACAATGCGAACACAATGGTCATCCGCACCTCTTGGGTGTATTCTACCTTCGGACACAATTTTGTTAAAACGATGCTTCGTCTCGGGAAAGATCGAGATAAACTTACGGTCATTTTTGACCAAATTGGTACACCTACGTACGCGCGTGATTTAGCGCGAGCAATGCTACAAATTATTCAGAAAATTGAAAATGAGGAGATAGCGAAGGATGTAACCAATGGCGTTTTTCATTATAGCAATGAAGGCGTAACGAGTTGGTACGATTTCGCTCAGGCTATTTTTGATGTAGAAAAAATTAATTGTAAAGTATCGCCCATTGAGACGAAAGACTACCCTACCCCAGCCAAGCGTCCTCCCTTTTCGTTACTAAATAAAGGAAAGATTAAAGCCACTTTTGGAATAGAAATTCCATACTGGCGAGAAAGCTTAAAGAAGTGTTTGGAGCAACTGCGATAAATCAAAATATTATAACGCTCAAAAATCAATCTGCCAATTAATTCTATAATAAAATAACCTTTCCGCCAATTTTTACAGTAATAAAGATCACTTTGTTGTAGTAATCGAGATCATTAAGCGACAAACAAACTGACCGTAACTTGTAGGTATATTCTAAACACCTAAAACGTTAGTTATGAATGTCGATTTCACTTTCACTGATCAAAACGTACTCCTAATTACTACTGGAATTTTTGTAGTTATCGTTGGTACTATCTTACTGGGTAAATGGTATCTTAACCGACAAAGTCGCAACAATCTGACCGAAAAATATAAGGCTAATCACTGGAGTGATTCTCCCTTAAATATTAGTAAAAAATACCCCGCAGTAGATGCTTTTCAGTGGAGTGGTACTTTCTTTTGGTTCGGTTTATTACTCTCTCTAAGTTTAGCTCTTGGTGCGTTTAACTGGACTTCTTATGAGGAAAGAGTTGAATTGCCTGATTATGCTGACTTAGAACTAGAAGTGGATTTAGAGGTTGAACCGCCTAGAAGTTCTGCTCCACCACCGCCTCCGCCACCACCTCCACCGCCAGTCATCCAAGAGGTGCCTGATGAATTGATCTTAGAAGACGAAGAGGTAGAGTTTGTTGACCAGTCTGTGGATGCGAAAACAGCCGTAGAGGTAAGCATACCTATAGAAATGGCTAAAGAGGAAAAAGCAGCCCCGCCACCTCCACCACCGCCTCCTCCACCGCCAGCCCCCGAAGTGAAGGAAATCTTTAAGGTAGTAGAACAAATGCCTCGTTTTCCTGGCTGTGAGGATATGGCGGGATCACACAAAGAGAAGAAGGCTTGTGCCAATAAAAAATTATTGGAATTTGTTTATAAAAATATCACATATCCTGCATTAGCGCGAGAAAATAATGTAGAAGGAACTGTAGTCATACAGTTTGTGGTAAATGCCAATGGTAGCATTAGTGATGCGAAGGTAGTACGCGATATTGGAGCAACTTGTGGCGATGAAGCCTTGCGAGTCGTAAAATTAATGCAAAACATGCCTCAAAAATGGACTCCAGGTAAGCAACGCGGTCGTGCCGTCGCAGTACAATTCAACTTACCCGTTAGATTTCATCTGGCATCAACTTAGTAACGAGATTTTTTATGGTTTTACTTTTCTCCCGTGCATTGCAAATGCAATGCACGGGAGTTTTTTTTATTGTTGCGCTTTTCCTAGCGAAATTAGATTGGTAAACAAGCGGTAAGCTCCAGGTACACCCGCAGGTAGTTCTCTAAACCACGAATAGCCTGTATAGACATAATGTCCTTTGCCGTGCGGCGCAACGAGAAGTCCACCTTTCTTCGCATCTTCTCCTGGATCGTTACCCGATAAGATTGCCGTAAAATGCTCTTCGTCCCATTCATTTGGGAAGTACAACCCGCGTTCTTGTACCCAATTAGAAAAATCCGCTTGTGTGATCTTATTGGGATAATTAACCACGGGATGATCTGGGGTAAGAATTTCCAAAGGTGCTGTTTCTACAGAAATTCGATCACGGCTCAGTTTCATAAAATAAGGCGCGAGTTGTTCACTCGGGAAAGGCATACGCCAAGTCGTATTGTATTGCACAATCAAAGTCCCGCCATTTTCTGCATATTCAAACAGTTTCGGCTGGTGGAATTTCATGTTCTTATTCGTATTGTACGCGCGGATACCCGTAATTACTGCATCGTATTTTGCTAAATTTCCCGTTGTGATTTCGTTATCTTCTAACAAATCCACTTCGTAGCCGATCTCGCGTAAGCTTTCGGGAATTTTATCTCCCGCGCCCATAATATAACCGATACGTTTACCCGCTTTTTCCAATTCAATATTTACAACTTTACTTTCCGCCTGACGGAGAACAGATTGGGTTGGAATATGATCGTACTCGATTAGAACGAGCTCTTTTTCGTACGTTTTACTATCATTCTCTAGGCTAACAACAGGAGTGATTTTTCCCTCGCTCTGTCCTTTAGGTGGAAATAGTTTAAAAGTAAATTTCTCTTCCGCGCCTTTCAAATCTAATTGAAAATCTTGGCTAGCAGGTTCCGTTCGCCAACCTTTTGGGTAATTTAATTTTACGGTTCCGCTCACATTCTCTTTACCCGACTTTACTAATACATCTACCATTTTGGGTTCCGTATCCGCAAAAATGTAAACCTCCTTATCGATACTCGCAAATACAGATGGAAGTACTTCAAATGGGCGGTAGTATTCTCCTTTTACAGGATCCGCAGCTTTAAAAACAATATCTGTTTGTACAGTAAACGGCTGATTTTCAATCAATAAAGTCCATTCCGCTTTCAACGCGCGAGGCGTTTCAGGCAAACCCCGCATCAGTTGATTTTCTACGGTGTACATTCCGCCCTCCCAACTATCTTTTAACCAATAAGGCGCAGTATAATCGGTATTTACAGGAATTGTAATCGCATTAAAAAATCCTTGCGGCGCATTGGTTTCTAATTTCAAATTTAGGGTAGTATCCTTATCCGTAGGTAAAAACTTGACTTTTTCTACCGTGACATTACCTGCTAAACGCATCGCCACTTCCATTTTCAACTCTACTTCTTCACCTGGTACAGCAGAATAATCATCTGCTACTGCTTCGATAAACATTCCTAAACTAGCCAAGATTAATTCTTGTATCGCTGCGCCTTTCACCTCTTTCCAATAACTATCTGGCAATTTTTGTATCGCTTGGTGCGCTTTTACCAAAGCGGGTACACTCGCTGCCGGATTTGCAAAATCAAAATTACGCTCCACCTCACCGAGCATTTTTCCGATTATATCACCTCCTTTTACTCGCGACCAAGTCGTATTGATTCCACTAAACAAATCATCTTTTACGGGTGGTACATCTCCTTTTAATACATCTAAGTATTCCATATCTCCCGAACGACTCAATGAACGCCCCATTCCTTGACATTTGTGCTGACCACGTGAAATCGCCGCAATTTCAGGATTAGACATCGCCTTCAGAGGAAAATAAACGTTAATATCTTTTGCAACCATCTTCGATTTATCCGCTTTCGCAAACGCTTCTCGGCTACCATAAAACCACCATGATGTATTTAAAAACAAGCGTTGTGGTTTCCATGCTTCTACATGTTTTAGCTGCTCTGGATATTTGGTCTTATCGCCTGCTAAATCAAAAGCTGCATAACTCAAAATCGCTGATGAAGTATGATGCCCATGCGTTTTACCCGCTGAATTATGATCAAATCGATTGATAACGACGTCTGGTCGCCACTTGCGAATCGCCCAAACTACATCGGATAAAACTTCGTCTTCGTTCCACATTGCCAGTGTTTCATCGGGATGCTTGGAATAGCCAAAATCATTGGCTCGGGAGAACATCTGACTACCACCATCTACGCGTCGAGCAGCAAGTAATTCTTGCGTACGAATCACACCGAGTAACTCTTTGAGTTCCGTCCCGATTAAATTCTGCCCACCATCACCACGCGTAAGAGAAAGATAAGCGGTCTCCGCTTTGACTTCATTCGCGAGATAAGAAATCACCCCTGTATTCTCATCGTCAGGGTGCGCAGCAACAAAAAGTGCCGAACCTAAAAACTGGCTTTTTTGAATTCCTTGATAAATATCTGCTGCAGCCCAACGTTTGGGCGCTTGAGCAGATAATTGAACGAGACTAAAAAGAAGTAATAAACTAAGAATGTATAATTTACGCATGTTGATTGATATAATATTTTGAAAGCTGAAAAATCAGTAGAGCAAAAGTAATGCCTCCAAAGGAAAGGAGGAAACATAAAAGAAAAAGGTGTCATAAATTATCACTTTAAGTAATACTGCAATAATCTAATTGAACCATTTCTCCCAATACTCAGTAACGGCTAAATTGACTTCTATTATGTATCTATCCGTTACCTAAATAAGTATAATATGATGAAACAAAAAAAGGTTTGCTCAAATGGATAGTTGACGAAATAAAATTGCTAGTGTATTTTTTACACTAATTAAATTTATTTAACTTTGTCAGCAACAGAATAATAAAACGACTATTGTAACGCTTCCTCATTTAGTATTGCCGAAATAATTAATTAAACACTTAAGATTTAGAATTGACCATTTTTTCTATATTTTTCAAATAGTACAAAAAATACTCATTTCTAAATCGTTTAATTAATTATTTCGGCGTGCCTTAAAGTTGATAAAAGTAAAATTATTTTCTACTTCAACCCTTTTGAGGGTTTATATAACTAATTTTTATCTAGTTGTATGCTTGCCATTTTCGTCTAATCTTTTCTGATTCCACTTGCCCGTTTATTAATTATTTGGGTGTGTCTTAACAGCATTTATTGCCGATCAACTATCTGAGTTGAAAGCTATAAATTTTATGATCTTATGTCTGAAATTAGTCACCAATTTAAAGCAGCATTTACCGTTGATAGCGTCATTTTTGGTTTTGATGAAGATGATCTCAAGGTTTTATTAATTAAGCGCGGTCGAGCACCTTATGTAGATCACTGGGCTTTACCTGGTCACTTTGTGCGTAAAAATGAAACAGTAGGTGGTGGAGCTGCACGGGTATTAGAGGAATTGACGGGGCTGAAAGACGTCTTTCAGGAAGAGGTTGGTACTTTTGGTGCAGTAGATCGACATCCTGATGGTAGAGTAATTACCATTGCTTATTTCTCTTTAATCAAGATTAGTAATTACCAGATTGCACCGTTCTCTTTTGCCAAACAAGTTCAATGGCATTCCGTTAAAAATTTAGGCAAATTAGCATTTGACCACAACGAAATTATTCAAAAGGGGTTTGAGAAATTAAAACTAATGGTCAAAATTCGTCCGATTGGTTTCGAATTATTACCACGCAAATTCACGCTGACACAGCTGCAGCAACTATATGAATGTATCTTGGAGACGGACGAGGAGGGTTTGGATAAGCGTAATTTCCGTAAGAAGATCTTATCCATGAACTTACTCATTGAATTAAACGAGTCGCAGGAAGGCGTAGCACATCGTCCAGCCCGATTATATCGTTTCGATCGTCAGGCTTACGAAGCACTAAAAGCAGAAGGATTTAGTTTTGAATTGAAGGAAACTAAACGCAAAGAACGAAAGCGACGTAAAAAAGAAATGGCATAATTCAATTAGAAGATTTGTCCTTGCCAAGTATAAACTTGCAGTTTTAATAATTCTCCATACTGCACTTTATATTGTTCCACTAGCGTTTCCAATTCTTCTACTTCACCTTGGTAATCTAAAACAAAAGTACGCTTTTGTTGGAATGTTGTTTCGATAGGAAAAGAAATTTCATTATCTCCAGTAAGCGAAAAATAGCCATAATTACCTTCCAAAAATTCTTTCGTATTCTCAGAAGTATTCAAGTCAGTTAAGAAATCAGTTGCTATATTCTCCACATTATCCGCACTCAAATAGCCCCAAACCGTGCCCTCAGGTATGCGTAATAATTGGTTAGGAGTCAAGGTGATACCATCCGTAGAATTCATCTCCACTAGATAACTATTATCATTGACAACTAGCTGTCCTGTATTGACAATCGTCGAATTTTTTAAATTGATTTCAAATTCGTACAAACCATTATCTACCTTTCCTAAATCAATATGAGCAGTCGGACGTGCATTACCTGGCAGACAATCGTCGGGTTCGATAATATCATCTATAGTCGTCCGAATACGATTACTACGTTTAACGACCTGAAAAGCGATTTCGTAATTCAGACATTGCTCCTCCGCAAGTGTTTCGGTGCGCAATTGCAAGCTTCGCTGATCAGAAGATAAAGTTTCCCAGAGTTGAATTTCAAACTCATCTTCGATGCTAACCACCACTTTGGGATCGTCCACATTATTGAATGTGCAACTCCAAATGCTCCCCAGTATTATTAAAATCAGTGAAAGTAAAGGTGTTATTTTCATTATGTTCTTGAAAAGTCCAGTTTTGGTAAAAAAGACAAGTGAGCCAATCCCTATTCTAGTTCAAGCGATTAATTGGCAATTAATTATAGAAATGATAAATTTATGGTTTGTTATTTTGCTATTGCAAAATTTAGGAGAGGGTTCAGCGATTAACTGAATTAGTTAAAGAACGCAGAATAAAATTTAATCGCTGCCTAAGTATATTTTATTTAAGTGAAATATAAAATGTGAAATGTAAAACCGCAAAATGTAAAAGGCTAATAACCAGCTATTTATAAATATAAACGGTCTATTTTATTTTTACATTTTTACTGAGCAAAAAAAATACCTATCCGAATGTCTCGGACAGGTATTTTCTTTAAGAAAAGAATATATTCTATTCTTCTTCTCCGCTATCGTCATTGATTGGCTTAGTATCCAATATTGGAGCAACACCAGAGATTGCTTGTAAACGTTCTCGCTTCGCTGTAGCTGATTGCTCAAAGCGGGCTTGAATTTTAGAATCTTTTGCATCGATCCAATCTTGGTACATACCTGCTGCTTGCTCTTCCGTCAATGCTCCTTTAGCAACACCACGTTGTAAGTGTTTGCGGTATAATACGCCTTTGAAACGTAGAATAGCGCGTGCTGTTTCAGTAGGTTGCGCACCTTGCATTAACCAATCGAACGCTTTTTCGCGGTCTAAATCAATCGTTGCAGGAGAAGTCATTGGGTTATAAGTACCAATCTTTTCGATGAATTTACCATCACGCTTCGCGCGTGCATCAGCAATTACGATGTGGTAAAATGGTCTTTTTTTACGACCTTTTCTTTGTAATCTGATTTTTACAGACATGAGTTAAAATTTATATGTGGTTTAACCATACCCACTTACCTTGCTGAACAAGCTACGTGGGTTTTTAACGAAGCCGCAAAGATAAATAAAATAGTTTGAAAATTGTTTGAATTCGTTTGAAAGTTATTAGTCAACGATTCCAATCACTATCAAATCATATCTTTAAGCGGTGTAGGTCTGACTACCATAATTAAAAGAGGGATCAAGTTTCGTAGTTTGCATTCCTACTTTGAAAACTGCGTAGGTAATATTTTTAAACGGATCTTCATAATTGCCGCTCACCAAATCCCCTGGGCTAACGGTATCAGGCACTAACTTTCCATAGGCGGGATAGTAGTAAGCACTAGCATTCGCAATTGTATGAAAATCTTTACCTCGCGCCAATACACAAAATCCTGGATTCAAAGTTCCTACTTTAATCCGCGGATTTCCTGCGGTATAATCTAATTTAGCCAAATCGGTTAATGCCAAAGTCAACGGACGGCTACTAAACAGCACTTCGGGTTCGCTGCCATCCAGACGGTTTAATAATTCATCCAGCATATTAATTGCCGTATGAGTAATTGCTGGAAAACCAACTACGGAAGTCAACGTCTTTCCAGTATCAGATTGAATAAATTGGAAAATGCGTTGCCACCATTTCGGTTCGCGGTGTTTAATCACATCAAATGATAAACTCGCCAAACCACCCGGAATTTCAATCGGTCGTTTGCCAAATGCTTTGGACAAATCTGTTTTAAAATCTTTTGCCTCGGGCGTCTTCTTTTGAATCGCATCATATAATTTCAAACCCGCAGAAACGGTCCAAAATGCTGTATCAAAATATTTATCACGCGAATTTTCATCTTTCCCAATAATGATCCGCATCGTTGCACGTGAGTTGCGATCTACTGGTTCATTGTGAGCGATGTGAAACGAAAGCATTTCTAATTGTACCAATACATCGGACTTCTCCGCAGTGGTAGAAATCATTGGCTCGACTTCGGAAGATTCTAAAATGGTTGAGCCTTCTAATTGATTAGACAACTGAAAAACGATGA
Source organism: Saprospiraceae bacterium (assembly GCA_045106545.1). Lineage (GTDB taxonomy): Bacteria > Bacteroidota > Bacteroidia > Chitinophagales > Saprospiraceae > JBGCES01. The sequence continues at coordinate 14,058 of JBGCES010000620.1, read as the reverse complement.
ATTGATTGGCTAGCTCACTAGGCGTTTCCGTTTGACGGATGCCTCCCCGTTTACCGAAAGATTCAAATTCGGTGTTTGTAGTTGCAGGTTGCATTAATTCATTGACTACTTGGGCAGGCGTAGTTGTTTGATTTGGGTTGAAATTGAATAAAGGCATGAGAAAAGTTTTTAGTTGGTAGTTTTTTAGTTGGTAGTCGCAGATATGCTGGAAACAATACAGGCGTTACGCATTAAAAATTATTCGTTACGCGTTATCTAAAACTTCCCCGCGTCCGCGCGATAAATCACGGCCAAAACAACTTGCCCCGCTGCGCGTAAGGTTCTTTTATCAATCACGTCTAAATCATCATTGTGCGTGTGCCAGTGCTCACCAAAGCCAGACTCACCAAAGCCTTCTACATTCGCTTCGTTATGATTAATGATGTCAATCATCGGAATGCCTGCAATCGCATTGACAAAAGCATGATCGTCCGTTAAAGCACTTGTTCTTTTATCTAAAAAATAATTGCCATAACCCATTCCTTGTGCCAATTTCCATACTTTATTCATAATCTGCGGCGCATATTGCATAGACGTACCTTCTTTGGTAAACGTCGCGTTTTTCGTTCCCACCATATCTAATAAGATTCCAAAATCCGCCCGATAGCCTGCTACGTGCGGATTTTTTGACCAATGCTGTGAACCTAAACACCAAGAAAACATACTTTCTCGATCATCTATTTCATAATCACGTGGCGCACCGTGATCTTCTGCATCAAACAATACAATATCAACTCCAATATCTATTGGATTAGCATGAATCTGTCGCGCAATCTCTAATAAAACACCTACTCCACTGCCGCCATCATCTGCACCCATAATTGGTTCGCTTTGCTTTTCAGTCGCTAAAGGCGAATCCGCAATGTGGCGCGTATCCCAGTGTGCGCCCAACAAAATTCGCTTTTTCGCAGCGGGATTATATTGAGCGATGATATTGGTTGAATTATATTTTTTACCGTTATAAGTTTCAGCTATAAAGTCTTGCTGAATAACCTCTGCACCAAAAGATTTGAACATTTCCGTCAACCATGCTTTAGTCTTAGTATGTCCTTCCGTTTCCATCAGTCGGATTCCAAAACCTACTTGCTTCGCAACGTATTGATAAGCCGTATCACGGTCAAATTTAGGGACGGAGACTTTTTTCTTAGGTGTTTCCACGGGCGGTGGTGTATTTACTGTAGGATTATCGTCTTTACAACTGATTGATAATGAAATTATTAAGCAACCGATTACGGCAAAAAGAAAAAATGATTTATTTAACATTGAACTAGATTTACTTTTACTTTTGATGGTAGTTAAACGAATCGCATCACTGCGATAGTGCGCATAAAAAAAACAAAAGAGATTAGACAAGCATCTGACGTTTTTTAGCGTGTGCCGACAAAAGTAAAGAGAATATTCAAAATACCGACCAGCAAATGAATTTCCGCACTACACTTACTCTCCCTAGCTTTCCTTTTTCGATCGATCATAGCGATCGACTTTTTTCTATTGGCTCGTGCTTCGCCGAACATATCGGACAGCGATTAAATGAACGTAAATTTTCATTGCTTAGCAATCCATATGGTATTTTATACAATCCTGCTTCTATTACGACTGCTTTAGAAATGCTCTTGGAGAATTACCAATTTTCTGAAAAAGACTTTTTTCAACATCAAGAATTATGGCACAGTTATCATCATCATGGGGAATTTTCTAATCTTGATTTAGCGCAGGCGACCGATAATATTCAGCAGCAAATTAGCATAGCGAGAACGCAATTATTACGCACCAATCGGCTCTTACTTACGCTCGGTACATCGCGGGTTTATATTTTAAAAAAGTTAGAAAAAGTCGTTGCGAATTGTCATAAACTACCTCAAAAAGAATTTATTAATCGACGTTTATCTATCGCTGAAACTGTTGCCTTTTTACAGCCTACCCTAGAAAAATTAAAATCACAAAATCCTGATTTACAAATCATTATAACGATTTCGCCTATTAGACACTGGCGTGATGGAGCAATCGAAAATCAACGCAGCAAAGCGGTTTTACTACTCGCGACTGAATTAATTTGTAAGAATTTGGATTACGTCCATTATTTCCCTGCTTACGAATTAGTAATGGACGATTTGCGCGATTATCGTTTTTATAAAAAAGATATGACACACCCTAATGAACTAGCCCAAGAGTATATTTGGAATCAATTCCAGAAAGTATTTTTTGATAAAAAAACCCAGCAACTAAATCAGCGCATTGAGAAACTAATCGCTGCTAAAAACCATCGTCCCTTACACCCACAGACCAACGCTCACCAGCAATTTCGCCAAGCGCAATTAAAAAAAGCAGCAATTTTACAACAAGAACACCCACAATTGGATTGTAGTGATATAATTGATTTCTTTAAAAATTGAAAATTAGGGATTAGGCAATTAATAAAGTACTCAAAATGGCGAGGCTATTTTTTCTTTAGGCAAGGCCTAATTTTTCCGCATAGCCGTAGCTACGTGGAAAAATTTTAACGCAGCATAAAGGAAAAAGAGTTCGTCAGATGGGTAGGTTATTATTTTCCTAGTCCCTTACCTTCAGATAAAGACTATAACCAATGAGTAATAACATCAACCGTGATGTTCTAATCGACATTCGTCCCAATATTCCAACCATTGCAGAAAGCGCTACTTCTACCGCCGAACGTTTCCAAAACAAGACAATTCGCCCCATTTTGAAATTACAAAATGACCTATTTGTGGTAGTTTGGCAACATTATTTTCAAAAACGAAAAAATGTTTTTACAACGCTATCAAAAACTAAGAAACTGGAATATATTGAACATAGTCTCCGCAAAGATTTAAAATTCAAAAATCAATTATTAGGAATTACGATTGGACAAATGACGCAAAAAGAATATGCAGCGTTTATAGCAGAAGAATCTGAATTAACTAAACGAATTACGACGATGTTGATAGAAAGAATGCAAGATCAATTGACCCAGCAATGACCACTTTCTACACGACTTGCTATTCTATAATAAAAACGCTATATTTGCATCAAGTTTAAAAAACTCTTCGGGAGAGGAAGCCATTAGGTTTCCTCTTTTTTGTTGTCAAATCCGAAGAAATACAGAAAATAGATTGTACCTAAATGGCAAAAAGTACCGTACCTAAGATTGAAAAGTTATTAGTAGAAAAATTCCAAGAAGAGGAATTTACCGATTGCTACATCGTAGAGATTGAGCATCCTGCTGACAATCGACTCAATGTTTTTCTAGATAGCGATAGCGGCATTACCTTTGAGAAATGTCGAAAAATCAGTCGCTACCTCGAAAGCTTTATTGATGAAGAAGGTTGGATGGGTGAAAAATATACGATAGAAGTAAGCTCTCCTGGGATTACGCGTCCGCTAAAACTAAAGCGACAATACCTTAAAAACGTTGGTCGGAAGGTAAAAGTAAAAACCACCAATGAAGGAGAAAAAGAAGTCGCTGGACAGTTAATCGAAGTAACCGATGAGAAAATTGTCGTCGAATACTCCGAACGCATTAAAGAAGGGAAGAAAAAACGAACGGTGGTGATAAAAAAAGAAATTCCCTTTACAGAAATTCAAGAAACAAAAATTCAAATATCTTTTAAATAAAACGGTAGATGGTTGACGGTAGACGATGAACGGCTTCCCGCACGTGGACAAGTCGCTCACCGTCAACCGTCAACCGTTGACCGTCAACCGTCTATAAAAAATGAATTTAGTAGATACGTTTTCGGAATTTAAAACCGGAAAAGAAATAGACCGTCCTACGATGGTACGGGTCTTGGAAGACGTATTTCGCACGTTGATTCGTAAGAAATATGGCTCAGACGAGAATTTTGACGTAATTGTTAATACTCAAAAAGGTGACTTGGAGTTATGGCGTGTACGCGAAATTGTACCTGATGGTGAGGTAACAGATGATCGTAGCCAAATTTCAATTTCAGAAGCCTTGAGCATTGATGAAGATTACGAAATTGCAGAAGAATGTTACGAGCAATTACACCTAGAAGACTTTGGTCGTCGAGCGATTATGGCTGCTCGCCAGACCTTGATTTCTCGGATTATGGAACTCGAGAAAGACGAGATTTATAAAAAATACAGCGAACGTATTGGTGAAGTTGTTTTGGGCGAAGTACACCAAATTTTGAAACGCGAAATCTTAGTTTTGGATGACGCAACGAATACTGAATTAGTACTACCACGTAACGAAATGATTCGTGATGACTTTTTCCGTAAGGGAGATATGGTGCGTGGTGTGATTCGTAAAATAGAAATGAAAAACAACACACCGATTGTCATCGTTTCGCGGACAGATTCAATGTTTTTAGAAAAACTATTGGAACAAGAAGTGCCTGAAATCGAAGATGGATTAATTACGGTTCGCCGCATTGTCCGCATTCCAGGGGAGCGAGCAAAAGTAGCTGTAGAATCTTATGACGATCGCATCGACCCAGTTGGTGCTTGTGTAGGTATGAAAGGTTCACGGATTCATGGTATTGTACGGGAATTGCGCAATGAAAATATTGATATTGTCAACTACACCAATAATAGTAGTCTTTTTATCCAACGGTCATTGACACCTGCGCGGGTCACTTCCATCGCACTAGATGAAGAAGGTTTACGTGCAGCAGTTTACTTAGAACCCGATCAAGTTTCTTTAGCCATTGGTAAAGGAGGTACAAATATCAAATTAGCTAGTAAATTAACTGGATTTGAAATTGATGTATTCCGCAACTCTGAGCAGCACTTGTTAGAAGATGATGTGGATCTAGACGAATTCCGTGATGAATTAGAAGATTGGGTGGTAGATGCATTGAAGAGTATCGGTTGTGATTCTGCGAGAAGCGTATTGAATCTGAGTACGCGTGAATTAGTGCGTCGTACAGATTTAGAAGAAGAAACAATTGAGGATGTGATTCGCATCTTAGAAGCAGAATTTGAAGAAGAAACTGCTTCTGATAAGAAGTCTTCAGAAGCAAAGACAGAAGTTCCAGCAGCAGAAGCAGAAACGCCTACTGAAGAAGAAAATTCTACCGAAGAAGCAGAAGCCCCAAAGGCAGAAGCAGAAGCGGAGACTCCTACTGAAGAGGAAAGCTCTACCGAAGAAGCAGAAGCTCCAAAGGTAGAAGCAGAAGTCGAGACTCCTACTGAAGAGGAAAGCTCTACCGAAGAAGCAGAAGCGGAGACTCCTACTGAAGAAGAAGCTGGAGACGAACAGGAGTAGTTACAACGAATAGTACATTAACTGAAAAACCGGAGCTTAGTAGAATCACTAAGTTCCGGTTATTTTTTACTACAAAAAATTTTTAAAAAAACGAACTCTTTTTAAATCATGTGTGTTTGAGTGAAGTAAACATGATACTAACTGAGTTATATTGAGGATTTGCACTTTATTTCTAGCTAGACAATCTAAAAACCGATGATTTTAAAAATCTTCCTAGAGGTTTTTAGTCAAAAGTTAAAGGAATCCATAGTTTTAACTATCTTTGCAGTCCAAAATAAGAAATTTGGGTATTTAAGTGGGACAGTAAAATTGTAAGGTAATTTATTCTAATAATGTAGAACAAACCCTACAAGAATAAAAGATTAGTTATCTTCTTAAAATATTGTCATAGAGTATTTCATTACCTTATTATTATGTAGGTATCTTCAATTACTCTTTTCTACTTGTTTACAATTCACTATCACTAGGCATTTTATTAAGAAATGTAGTGATCTTTGAATACTCATAATTAGAGCATTATTCCATCATAAGGCAAAAGCTGAATTTATTGTTTCACTAAAAATTGTAATCAATGTAACACTTTCAGAACAGAACATTTTACGGCTTTTGTCTATCAAATCTTGTGATACTTACATTCCACTAATCGGCAGAAAAATCTTTTCTGCAATCGTTAGTGGCTGTTTATTTTTAGTAGCAAAATCAAAGAATGGCGAAAAGGTTAATTAAGATAGCAAAAGAATTAAATGTTGGTACTTCAACCATCGTGGATCATCTTACTGGGAAAGGGTTTGATATTGAAAACAAACCTACTGCTAAGGTAACAGATGCGATGTATGGTGAGTTGCTGAAAGAGTTTCATAGTTCCCTATCTGTCAAAGAAAAGGCAGACTCTTTAGTGATCGGTACTCGCCCGAACGGTAGCAACATCACTTCTGATGAGGAAACAGCTGCTACTTCTACCACAACTACTCCAGCGAATAAGCCTAAAGAAAGAGAGCAGGTAAAAATTTCCTTCGCACCTAATCCTCCTAAGAAGGTCTCTTTCGCACCAAAACCAAAGGTTGTCGTAGAAAAAGAGGTAGTTGCACCAAAAGTAGAGCCTGAGGTTATACCAGAACCTACTCCTGAACCACCAAAGCAACCAAAAGTAGAAACACCTCCACCTCCTCCAGTTGTAGAAGTTCCCAAAGTAACAGAAGCTCCCGAAGTAAAAGAGACTCCAGTTGCTCCAGTGATTGCTGAGAAGAAAGAGGAAGAGCCGCAAAATCGAAATGCGCCAAAGCTAAAAGTCATTGGCAAAATTGATTTAGATGCTCAAAAACGGAAACCTGCAAATAGAAAGCAGAAACCTAGAAGAGAAAGATCACCACAAAATAAGAGCAAGCAATCAGCAGGCAGACCAAATGCTCCTGTTGACACGCCCAAAGGCAAGCCTGCAATTATTAAAAATAAAACTACTCCTCAGCCCAGCAGTAGTCCTTCAACTAATAATGATTCCGCTAAAGAAAACCAACAACCTGCTAAACCTCAGCGAGATCGTCCTGCTCCATCTGCTAGTTCGGAGTCTAAACCTACTACAAGTAAAGATACATCCGAACCTAAACGCGAAAATAAGGTCATCCGTGCTGATGCGCCTGAATTACGTGGCTTAAAGGTGGTTGATAAAATCGACCTTGATAAGTTTAAACGAAAGAAAAAGAAAAAAGCAGAGCCTGCTTCCGATAAAGATAAAAGTAAGGAAGAAGGTAGTGGTGGTACACGTCGTCGTCGTCGTAAACGTAGAACAGTTTCTACCACTAATTTCACCCAACCTTCATCTGGTGGTGGTGGTAATCGTACTAGTGGCGGTGGCGGTGGTAGTCGAACTGCTGGTGGTAGCGGTGGTGGCAATCGCAGCGGAGGTAACCGTAGCGGAGGCAATCGCAGAAATGATCGCAATTCGCGCAATTCAGGTCGTAGAGACGAACCAAAAGAAGTTTCTCAAAAGGAAATTGAAGACAAGATCAAAGCAACTATGGCGCGCCTCCAAGGAGGAGGTAAGAAAAAGCGTCAGAAGATTCGTCGTGTTAACCGTGATCGCATGCGCGAGAAGCAGGAGATGCGCGAAATGGAAAACAAAACGGAAACACTCCAAGTTACTGAATTTATTTCAGTATCAGAGTTAGCAAGTTTGATGAGTGTTTCTGTAACGCAAGTAATTACCACTTGTATGAACTTGGGCGCAATTGTATCAATTAATCAGCGTCTAGATGCAGAAATTATTGAGCTAGTTGCAGAAGAGTTTGGTCACGAGGTTGAATTTATTAGCGCAGAGGAAGAAGTAGAAGAGGAAGAAGAAATCGTAGATGCTCCTGAAGATTTACAACCACGTGCACCGATCATTACGGTAATGGGACACGTTGACCACGGTAAAACTTCGTTATTGGATTACATCCGTAATGCAAAAGTTGCCGACGGGGAAGCGGGTGGTATCACGCAGCACATTGGTGCCTACGAAGTAACGGTTGGTGAAGAAGGAGAAGAAAAAAGAATTACGTTCCTCGATACTCCTGGTCACGAAGCCTTTACAGCGATGCGGGCACGGGGTGCGAAAGTAACAGATATTGCCATCATTATTATTGCGGCGGATGATAGCATCATGCCACAAACCAAGGAAGCAATTAGTCACGCGCAAGCAGCGGGTGTACCTATTGTATTTGCCATCAACAAAATTGATAAACCAGGTGCACAACCTGAGCGTATCAAGCAGGAATTGGCAAATATGAACTTCCTTGTAGAAGAATGGGGTGGTAAATATCAATCACAAGACATCTCAGCGAAGACGGGTGAAAATATTGACGAGTTATTAGAAAAAGTAGTCCTCGAAGCAGATATTCTTGAATTACAAGCTAATCCAGATCGGGCAGCAATTGGTGCAGTACTTGAAGCATCACTAGATCGTGGTCGCGGTTATGTTACCAAAATGTTGGTGCAAACAGGTTCGCTAGAAATTGGAGATCCAATTGTAGCAGGTGAACACTCTGGTAAGGTTAAAGCCATGTTCAACGAACGTGGAAAACGGATTAAACATGCAGGTCCATCTAAACCAGTATTAGTTCTTGGTCTGAGTGGTGCTCCACAAGCAGGAGAACGAATTAAGGAAGTTGATACCGAACAAGAAGCGCGTTCAATCGCTTCGCGTCGTGCTCAAATTGCGCGCGAACAAGCGAACAGAGCCAACAAACGCATTAGTTTAGATGAAATCGGTCGTCGTTTGGCATTAGGTAACTTTAAAGAGTTGAACTTAATCGTGAAAGGTGACTTTGATGGTTCGGTAGAAGCATTATCAGATTCATTAATCAAACAATCTATCGAAACGGTTCAGGTGAATGTGATTCACAAAGCGGTTGGTCAAATTATTGAATCAGATGTTCTTTTAGCCTCTGCTTCAGATGCGATTATTGTTGGTTTCCAAGTTCGTCCATCACTCGGTGCACGTAAACTAGCAGAACGCGAAGGTGTTGAAATCAAGTCCTACTCGATTATTTACGAAGCAATTGATGAAATCCGCACAGCAATCGAAGGTTTACTTGAACCTACTAAAGAGAAAAGAGTTACCGGTACGGTTGAAGTACGAGAGGTGTACAAAATTTCTAAAGTGGGTACTATTGCTGGTTGTTACGTTCAGGATGGAAAAATCAGTCGAAATTCTTACATCGAAGTTATCCGTAATGGTATCGTCGTCTTCCCAACCAAAGAGGGCGTAATGGGCGAAATATCCTCACTCAAACGCTTTAAAGATGATGTCAAGGAAGTGAAGAGTGGCTTTGAATGTGGTATCAGTTTGAAAAATTTCAACGATATCAGAATGGGTGACTCAATTGAAAGCTACGAAATCATTGAAGTGAAGCAAACGTTGGAAAAACAACGGTAGTAGAACTAGTAGTTAGAAGTTTTTAGTTGGTAGTCCGCTTGGGCGTGATTATTAATGTTAAAATAGAAAAAGGCGGTTATTGCAGGAGCAGTAATCGCCTTTTTTGTTGAAAAAATAGCGTCTTTAAAGTCGTTATTTATTCTGACAAGCGTCTCAATATACCTCTTTTATACACTTCAATTGGCATCATATCCATTGCTCGTCTGCGATTGTTCAGATTAAGTAAATCTTCGGTTGGTCTTAATTCAACAACCTGATTCTCAGGATCAACTTTGGCAAACTGAGTACCATATCTTTGCAGTAAACCCCGATTTACTTGCGTTCTATCGTATAAATAAGCATAATCTTTTTTGCGTAGGCTACCATTTTCTGACGCCAACTTCATGTATGGTAATTGCAACTTTTGCCATACACTATCACCGTCTGCGTGTTGAATGATTAAAAATACTCCATGCATTGCATCTTTTCCGACTAGTTTACGAGTAGGAAAACCAAATTCTTTGATGATTTCCTTTAACCGATTTCTATTGATTTCATCTACGTTAATTTCATCTGGATTGGAATAATCATATTCTGTCTTGAGTCCAGTCGTATCAATTTTATATTTTTCGATAATATCGTGGAGTATATTTTTTCTGCGAATCGCTTGGTCGGCTATGTATAATTTAATGATTTCTGATTGGAGTGCCTTATTTTCAATTCTCTCAAGTGGCTGATTGGCACAAATAGCTAAATCTTTCGCAAAATTTTGCTCACATAATTTAGTACGTATGATTGGAGATTGATTGCTTACAATATCGATTACCTCCGCTTCTTTTGACAATTTTAGCTTAAGTTTTAAGCCATTTAATAAAAATACATCACCAATTGGCTTGTCTTGCGTAAGCAAAGAATCAAACTGAGTTTCCGCTAGGTGAAAATTTTGATTTCGAGCGTTTTCGATCATTCGCCAGCCGAGTAGCCAAATTGCCTCTTCTTGTGGTTCACTTTGATTTTCTATTTTACATGAATAGATAAAAGTCAGTATGAAAATACTGAGAAAAATTATTTGGTCTTTTTTCATTTTTTAGTTCTTTGATAGTTTCAGCAATATACCTATGTGAATATAAACAAAATATGCCCCCTACACCAAAAGAAGTTATATGATGATAAGAAACTTTTTTCCAAAAATTTCGGTATTAAACAACAACTCCCAAAAATTCCAATGCATAAACCTCCATAACTTAACACCTTTTGGTATTTTCGCATCTTCATTTTTCAGTAGCGTGAAGTAGATAGGAAGTATCTTGAAGATACTTCCTATCTGTACTCACCAATTCGATATTTTATCATGAAAAGAACAGAAATCAAAGCATTGCTCGACAGTCCGCAGGTGGGCGAAGAAGTATTAGTAAAAGGTTGGGTGCGCGCTTTCCGCGCGAACCGATTTATCGCCCTCAACGATGGTTCGAGTTTTAATAATATTCAAGTCGTTATTGATTTTGAAAATTTGCCCGAAGAGACATTAAAGAAGATTAGCTTTCACGCTTGTTTGGCAATCAAAGGCGAATTAGTAGAGTCGCAAGGAGCGGGACAGGCAGTAGAAATTAATGCGACGGAAGTAGAAATTTTAGGTGCAAGTAATCCAGAAGTTTATGCTTTGCAACCGAAGAAGCAGACGATGGAATTTTTGCGCGAAAAAGCGCACTTTCGGATGCGTACCAATACTTTTAGTGCTGTTTTTCGCATTCGTCATGCCGTAGCTTATGCTGTGCATAAATTCTACAATGACAAAGGTTATTACTACATGCATACTCCAATTGTTACAGGTAGTGATGCAGAAGGCGCAGGTGAAATGTTCCATGTTTCTACTTTTGAACCGAATAGCGCACCGACCAACGAGGCAGGTGAAGTAGATTACAAACAAGATTTTTTTGGTAAAGCGACCAACTTAACTGTTTCAGGTCAATTGCAAGCGGAAATTGGTGCACTGGCAATGGGTAAGGTTTATACTTTTGGACCTACATTCCGTGCGGAAAATTCTAATACTTCGCGCCACCTTGCTGAGTTTTGGATGATTGAACCCGAAGTTGCCTTTGCCGATATCAACGACGATATGGATTTGGCGGAAGAGTTTTCTAAATATTTAATCAACTACGTTTTAGAAAACTACCCCGACGATTTAGCCTTTTTGGATCAGCGGATTCAGGATTTGGAGAAGAACATGAAGAAGGAAGATCGTCGTCCGATGGGCTTAATTGAAACCTTGAAGTTTGTCGTAGAAAACGATTTTGAGCGCATTACTTATTCGGATGCGATTCGCACCTTGCGCAACTCTAAGCCTTACAAAAAGAAGCGTTTTGAATATGACGTAGAATGGGGTAAAGATTTACAGGCGGAACACGAGCGTTGGTTAGTGGAGAAAAAATACAAAAAACCCGTCATCGTAGTCGATTATCCGAAAGACATCAAGGCATTTTACATGCGTCAAAATGACGATGGTAAAACCGTTGCTGCGATGGACGTTTTATTTCCTGGTATTGGGGAGGTCATCGGTGGTTCGCAGCGTGAAGAGCGGTTGGATAAATTGAAGCAGCGCATGGCAGAAATGGATATTCCCGAAGAAGAATTGTGGTGGTACTTAGAACTACGCCAATTCGGTGGAACGCCCCACTCTGGTTTCGGAATGGGCTTCGAACGAATTGTATTGTTTATTACGGGTATGGGCAACATCCGCGATGTGATTCCTTTCCCACGTACGCCGGGTAGTGCGGAATTTTAAGCAAAAGAGGACAGAAGACAGACCACTTCGTTGTCAGAGGTCAGACGCATTTCCAGTCTGACAGTCATCGACGGTCTGATAGCACAGCGATCTGACCTCTGTCCTCTTAACATTTCATCGAACAAATCTACTTTTTGGTAGAAATTGAATAACTGAATGCCGATTGAGGTGTTTAGGAAAGAGAATGTCGCAGAGGTGGCATTCTCTTTTTTGATTAAACGTAAACGTTTAAACCATCTCGAACAACCTTCAAACCATTTCAAACTACTTTTTCTATGCTCGAAGTACAACAATTGACCAAAACCTACAACAGTGGCAATAAAGCCTTAACCGTTTTGGATCACGTGAGTTTTTCCATTAATGCAGGCGATACTTTTTCTATCGTTGGTCCATCAGGAAGTGGAAAGACAACGCTATTAGGACTATGTGCTGGTTTGGATCGAGCAACAAGTGGTTCGGTGATTTTAAATGGAATTGCATTAGATAATTTGAATGAAGATGAACGAGCAGCAGTGCGCAATCAGCACGTGGGTTTTATTTTTCAAAATTTCCAATTAATCCCTACGCTAACCGCTTTAGAAAATGTGATGGTGCCGCTAGAATTACGAGGAGAACGCAACGCTCAAAAAGCCGCAATGGAGTTACTCGAAAGAGTAAACCTCGCAGATCGCCACGACCACTACCCTACTCAACTCTCAGGTGGCGAACAACAACGAATTTCGCTCGCTCGCGCTTTTTCTAATCGCCCAAAAATTCTCTTCGCCGATGAGCCGACGGGTAATTTGGATGAAGAAACGGGCGATACGGTTGAAGGATTACTATTTGATTTGAATAAAGAAGCAGGAACGACACTGGTGTTAGTGACGCACGATTTAGATTTGGCGGCGAAGACGCAGCATGTTTTGAAATTGAAAGGTGGGAAAGTAGTCGTTGAGTAGAATTTTCGTGAGCTGATCGTTTAGAATGACTAGCTCACGAAAATTGTATTATTGCTCCAATAGTTTATGTTTTACAATATCCATCCGTCCCGATACCTGCGCAATCCATGCGCCGAATAGTGTCCAACCAATAATCGCAGGATAGAACACCATCCGCATAGTATTATCCAAATCACCACTACCAAAAGCGGGATTTCCACCTGCCCCTGGGTGCAAACTAGCCGTCAAACGAGGCACTACATAGATCAGCGGAATCAATGCCGCAAAAGCAAAAATATTATAGACGGCTGAAATGCGTGCGCGCTTTTGATCATCATCAAATGAACCGCGCAGAATAAAATACGCAAAATAAACCAATAAGGCAATCGCGGTCATATTCTGTTTCACATCACCACTCCACGGTTCCCCCCACGTCCAATTTGCCCAAATTGCTCCCGTGATCAATCCTAAAATACCATAGAGTAATCCTACCTGCGTCAACGCCGCTGCTTTAATATCGTCAATCGGATCACCTTTACGCAAGTAACGAATACTAAAAATCATTGCCGCTACAAAAATAAATAGCATTCCAAACCAAAGCGGTACATGAAAATAGGTATTCCGAATCGTCTCGTATAAAATATTTCGATAAGGAAAAGTAACGCCATCTAATCGATGCAGATTTTTAATTTCATTATTTTGAAAAGTTGCTATTCCTATCGCCTCTTTTATTGAATCTTGCGTCACAAAGAGTGCTTGCGGTAACACCGATGCGCCATCGACCTTACTATCCAAAATCAACGAAAAATCCTGCACTTTTCGGCTCGTCGGCAAGAAGGCAGGAAGCGTAAATGTAGCTGCCAATTGATTATGACCTATCGCTTTTAATTCTTGCGCTTGAATCGCCGTTACGGAATCCATTTTCAACCACGCCCGTAATTCAGCAGCAGGATCGGCATAATTTGCGTTATAGCCAGTCACTTGCAACGTTACAGTTTCACCCGTTTTCGCACTTTGGGGCATCGCCGTCTCAATTCCTGTTTTTAACGGCACCAGCATTCCCACAATGAAGGAGTAGATAATTAGCAATACGCCCAATATTTTCCACCAGTTATTTTTCATAAATAAAATGTAGTGTGAAAGTTGTTTAAATGTAGTGTAAAATCGTTCAAAAGTTGCCGATTGCACATCCGTCAACCGT
>JBGCES010000062.1:0-2342 GCA_045106545.1 Saprospiraceae bacterium | reverse complement strand
AAAGCAAAAGACAGAAGAAAAGTCCCAAATCCTGGTTCTGTTGGATACTTTCTCTCCTATTTTTGGCAAATTCATGATTATGAACAATGGGCGATAATGTATACATCCTTGATAAATGCTTTTAAAGAATTGGATATTTGGAAAAATTACTCAACACAAAAAGAGACTTATGATTATTTCTTCCAACTTAATGAACAAATAAAGAAAATTCTAGAGAATCACACAAAAAAGAAAATCACAAATTGGGATGCAGAACATGCGTTTTGGAATTTCAAAGGTAATCCAAATAAAACGACTGTAAAAAAGAAGAAAACCACACCTAAAATTGCGAAATCAGAACTCGAACCTGAAAAGGTTATTCTACCAATAACATCAAGTTTTGAACTTTCTGACTATTTGATTCCAAAAGTTTCTAGATTAGTTGAACTTGGAAACGAAACTAAAAGATCATCAGCATCTAAAGGAAGTGAATTTGAAAAATTAACAGCAGAGATTTTTAAGCAACTAGATTTTGACGTACAAATACTCGGACAAGGAAGTGGCAGAAATCCTGATGCTATAATTAAGCTACGTGAGCAGAATACTGCTTTTATTGTTGATGCTAAAGCGTATAGTAATGGTTATAGTCTTGGAATTGATGATAGAGCGATAAAAGAATACATAAATTATCATTGCCCAATACTTCAAAAGGAAGGATACAAAAAAATTGGTTTTATCATCGTAAGTAATTCTTTCAAATCAACCTTTGATAGCTTTATTAATGATATTACTTGGAATACAGATATTAAGAGATTCATTCTTTTGACATCAGAGGCATTATTATATTTGTTAGCTTACAAAACAAAAGATAGATTGAGCTTATCAAACATGATTGAGAGTATAATAGGTTTTGGCAATCCAATTACGTCGAAAAACGTAATTGAAGAATTTGATGATATTTAAAAAAGAGCACGTTCTGCATTTAACCAAGTACCTCGTGCCACGTTAGTACAGCACATCTAAACTGCAAACCGCGACACGTCCCCATACGGGCAAGCTGAGGTGCAACCATCGAACGAGCGAGCGGAGGTAATACGCCAGTGAGAATTGTTAAAAACGAGGCGAAAGAGAGAAAATTGGAATAATAATTATATGAGTGTTTTCGAGAATATTGAACTTGAAATAGAAGCAGTCAGCCAAGAGTTGAATGCTGTAATCTCTAGAGATAGACCTGGATATACTGAATCGTTAAGGACATTTGAAGAAAGAAGAATCGACTGGGAAGATAATGATATAAAAAAAGCAATAATAATTCAACCTACATTTGAAAGTACAGGTGTAAACTCAGAAATCTGGAATTTCATATTATTTGCGTATAAAGGAATAGGAAGGAAACAAATATTTTATGAAGCCTTAGTCGAAAAAAGCGATTTTGAGGTAATAGAGACAAACATCAAAGAGCTTTTAGAATCAGGAAAGGAAACACTATTGAAAATAAAAGAAGAAAACCTCGGACCTTTCAAGGGATAACAACTTCAATGAAGCAAAAAGAGTGTACGATAATTATAATTAACTAAAACACAGATAGTTTATCTGTGTCATAAAACCTCACAGACAGGAATGTCTGTGCTCCAACCATGGAAAAATTTACCAAACTAACTTCCTCCGCCGTACCCTTACCCGTAGAGGACGTCGATACCGACCAAATCATCCCTGCACGTTTCTTAAAAGCAACGACGCGCGACGGATTTGGCGATAACTTATTCCGTGACTGGCGGTACCAACAAGACGATACGCCTAAAGTGGACTTCGTTTTAAATAATCCGACTTACGCGGGTCAGATTCTAGTAGCAGGACGCAATTTCGGTTGCGGAAGTAGCCGCGAACACGCGGCTTGGGCGATTTATGACTTTGGTTTTAAAGTCGTGATTAGTAGCTTCTTTGCGGATATTTTTAAAGGCAATGCCTTAAATAATGGACTGCTACCCGTGACGGTTTCACCTGATTTTCTGCACCAAATTTTCAGTGCTATCGAAAGTGATCCCAATGCGGAATTTTCGGTCGATTTAGAAAGTCAGCAATTGACCATTGAGGCGACGGGCGCGACCACTACCTTCGAAATTGATGCCTATAAAAAAATGTGTTTGCTGAATGGCTATGATGATATAGACTTTTTATTAAATTTGAAGGATGAAGTGGCGACTTTTGAAAAAGAGCACGTACTTTTTTAATGTGTAATGGATAATGTGTAATGCATAATAAAGTATCTTAATAGGTTTATTTAAGTAGATTGACAGAATTGTCTGATTGTTAAATTGTTACACTTCACTCATAATGAGCGGCTTAGACACTTTTAGTGTTCA
>JBGCES010000619.1:0-19720 GCA_045106545.1 Saprospiraceae bacterium | reverse complement strand
AGTTTATACTGCTCCCGTTGATGACTCTGCGAATGGCGTAGTCCACTTCTCTCATCCCGCCGTCTATATGGGCAACGAGGTAGAAGGTGTGACGCTGTGGGTAAAAGATGGTTTCATAGAAAAATGGGAAGCAAAACGCGGACAAGCGTTTTTAGATAAGATCTTCAAAATCGATGGAACGCGCCGTTTTGGAGAAGCAGCGATTGGAACAAATTACAACATTGACCGTTTTACTAAGAATATTCTTTTTGATGAAAAAATTGGTGGTACTATTCACTTGGCAGTAGGGCAAGCCTACTTACAATGTGGAGGCAAAAATCAATCTTCAGTACACTGGGATATGATTGGTGATATGAAAAATGGTGGCGAAATCTACGCAGATGATGAAAAAATTTATGAAAATGGAAAGTTCATTTTTTAGTACTTGAACGAAAAATTTAGCGAAAGTTCGCTTTTTAGGTGTGAAAAATCACCTATTTCGTAGTTAAGGTTGGGTATAACGATTTTAATTACTATTTTTCGGCTTCTAAATTCTAAACGCTTAGGAATGCTAAATATAGGTACCCAAAGTCAAAATGAATAATACTGCACAAAAGCACCAAAACCAAAAATAACTTATTGATTCCCAAGCAAATAACCATAACAATTTTTCAACCTTGAAAATACCAATGAAGCAAGTTTTAATAACCAGCTTTTGAATAGAAACTTATCGGGAGTAATAACAGCATCTAAATTCCTGACTTAAAAGCACTATTTTTTTAATTTTATATCGTCTTACACCGTGAATAGAAGAAACATTGCATTCCTCGAATTGAAATATGGAAACATCTACGGAGGCTACCCCAATTTCTACGCCGTGAGTGAGGCTTCCCTCCTTGTATTTGAACCAGAAACTGAGCGTATCTTTCTAGAAAGTTGGTCGAATAACGCCGATGTAGAAATCGTCAGCGTATATTCCAAAGTCAACGAGCTAGGACATACTATCGGTAGAGGTCGGGAAGTCATTAATATGCGTACCCGTCGCCGCAAAATACATAAAGAAGAATTTCGTCTGGAAGATCAAGCGTTAGAAGATTCATTCTTTCGCCTACGTCCTACCCGCCGTCCGCTAAAGATGTTCTTTGAGAAGAACTTCCGCAAATACGGCATTCGTGATATTGTTACTTTCGATGGTCGTCGTGACGTTTTCTTATTAGAGAAAGCGCAAGTGCGTTTTGACCGCATCAATATCATGGACTTACAAAAAGAATTAAATCAAGAAACAGATTATCTGTTTTCACTTAATAAACTAGCAGTCATCATCAATTTTGGTATTGATACACATTTGACTTCTAATAATAAACGCTATTGGTTGCACCCAATCGCAGCTCGTCAGATTGAGCCCAAAACAGCAGCTTTTGATGCAGCTCGCTTGCTAATGGTGCATAACGAATATCGCGAACACCACGATCATTTTATGATGAAAGCGGCGTTGCTACTGAATAAAATTCAGAATATGAAAACGGAAGAGGATACTTAGTAACTAAGGTAAAACTATTCCTTTACTACCGCTATTCATCTTAATAAAAAACGCGGCTACGATCATAATGGTCGTAGCCGCGTTCTTCATTTTTAATAATAAGCATTAATGCTACACCCGTCGAATTTGCGCTCCCAGCGCATTTAGTCGCCCATCAATATTTTCATATCCACGGTCAATTTGATTAATATTACTAATCATACTTTTTCCCTTGGCGGAAAGTGCGGCAATCAATAGTGCTACACCCGCCCGAATATCGGGAGAGGTCATTTTTATACCACGCAACTGTGTTTGGCGATCAAGTCCAATCACTGTGGCGCGATGCGGATCACAAAGGATAATCTGCGCCCCCATATCAATTAGTTTATCAACGAAAAACAGCCGACTCTCAAACATCTTTTGATGAATCAAAGCACTACCTTTTGCCTGCGTCGCCATTACTAAAATAATCGACATTAAATCGGGCGTAAACCCAGGCCAAGGCGAATCATAAATAGTCATGATAGAACCATCAATAAAGGTCTGAATTTCGTAATGATCTTGCGCAGGAACATGAATATCATCACCTTGGATGTCAATTGCTAATCCCATACGGCGAAAAGTTGGAATAATATTACCCAGCTCTTTTACCTGTGCATTTTTAATGGTCAACTCAGATTGAGTCATGGCTGCTAAGCCAATGAAACTACCAATTTCAATCATATCGGGTAGTACGCGGTGATTTGTTCCACCTAATTTTTGCACACCTTCAATCGTTAGTAAATTAGAACCAATGCCATTGATGTTTGCCCCCATTCGCACGAGCATTTTACAAAGCTGCTGCAAATAAGGTTCGCAGGCAGCGTTATAAATCTGAGTTGTGCCTTCTGACATCGTTGCCGCCATGACAACGTTTGCCGTTCCAGTGACGGAAATTTCATCCATCAAAATATACGCTCCTTTTAAATTGGAGGCATCTAGATAGAAGTCGTTTGTACCGTCTTCATACTTAAACTCTGCTCCTAGTTTTTGAAAACCTAAAAAGTGCGTATCTAGCCTTCGCCGTCCGATTTTATCGCCACCAGGCTTAGGTAAGTATGCCCGACCGAAACGAGCTAATAATGGTCCCATCAACATGACCGAACCACGAATACGTTTAGCATCACGCTGATAATCTTCGGTTTTTAAAAAATCCAAATCAACATCGTCTGCTTGTAACGTAAAAGTATTGGTGTCGTGTTTGGTGATTTTCACGCCCAATCCGCGTAATAAATTAAGCAAGCGTCGAACATCCAGAATGTTTGGTACATTAGCGACCTTGATTGGTTCGGAGGTGAGCAATACTGCACAAAGGATTTGTAAAACTTCATTCTTCGCACCCTGAGGAGTAATATCGCCTTTTAATTGGTTGCCACCAATAACTTCAAAAGTATCTAAGTTCATCTTAAAAAGATAGGTTTTTCGTTTTTTGAATTGAAAAATGTCAGCACATAAATGCACTTTATTTTTATAAAGAATTATTCTGCTGCGCCAAGTGGCTTAACGTCGTAGCCCGCTGCTACCAATAGAGTAACAACGCCTTTGTCCCCTCCTAAGTGCCCTGCACCAACGGCAAAAAAAGTAGGCTTTTCTTCCATCATTTTTTCCATAATTGGAATCCAATTGAGGTTACGATTAACCAATAACAGTTCTTCGTAGTCCCCTACTCCACTTTCATCTGAGTCGATCATTTTGTGCATCGCATTGATGTCTTGTGCCTTATATAATTTAACCATTTCGGCGAATTGTTCGTTACCGCTATCCTGATTTTTGAGACCATCTACCAACATAGCCGCCTGTGCTTCGTAAGGAATACTATCAAACATACTCATCTGAAATTCCATCGTTTCTAATCCCCCCGTTTCTTTTTCTTTTGCCTGCGCCATTTTCATCAACTCCATTTCGTAACTCACGACCTCTCCAGATTGCATGGCAGTAGGCGACATATCAGTAGCTGTCAATGCTGATAAAAACATCGGTTTGATTCGCTCCAAGAACATCATAGGCATTCCCATTTTATTGAAATAGTCACTGACCAGCTTGTAATCTTCTTCGCTAAGTAACTGCTTCAATGTCTTACCGCCTTCCATAAAAGCCTTCATCATCATGGACATTTGTTTACTCATGTCATTCATGTCTGCCATATCAATTTCAAAAGTAACGCGTTCCGTTTTGGCAAAACTTTCCTTTGTGACATCACTGAGAGAAAAATCTTCTTTCCCGATCATGTGAATCGTACCAAAAAGATAGGAAGGTTGAGTTAACTCTTTACCTGAAATTTTCCATAGTAATGCCTTTTCGAGTTCAGGGGTAACTACTTCCGTTGAAACTTCAGATTCTAACGCTACTTGAGCAAAGAGCGGTGCAGCAGTTAGTAAGAATAAGAAGAGTATAAAATTAAATATTTTTGTCATGTTCAAATTTTAAATAAGTTGCGGAGTGATTTACGCTAATGATTTGCATCAAAATCTTCGACTATTGAAATCAGCATAGAAATATCTTCAAAAAATTCGCGGATCATTTCAAAGCTAACATTGGAACGAAAAACGTAAGGTTCCAGTATATCTTTGGGGTTGGTTACGCCCATAAAAATTTGACTTTCTACAAAGGACAGATAAATGTCCTTTCCTGTTCGTTCCTGATAATCTAAAATCGCTCGCTGCATATCTCGACTTAATAATTCGGCTACAATCGTGTCGGGCATAGCGTAAGAAATAAACGTTTTCTTAAATGCAGCATTACGAATTTGGTTATCTACGTTTCGTCCACCCATCAGTGAAATCTCTCGTAACGTAGGCGTGAGATATTGTTGAAACTTACGCGGCCAAACCATTACCGTTCCTGGTGCTTCGATGGTAAAGACTGCGTGTAAAAACACTCCGCGAAAAACATAGTTGAGTCGATTTCGTACTTTGGAAAATTCCCTCACATTTAATTCGCATAGCCTAAAATCAATATCACCAATCTTTCCTTCGATATAATCTTCTCCTTCGTACACGGGTGCGGGCGTGTGAAATAAGTTACTTTCTAAAAAATCTGCTTTAGAAATGTATTTTTTAGGTTCGTAGGTCATTTTCTGATAATTCAGACTGTCATCAATAAAGTCCAATATCAGATTTACCACATTGGGTTTAAAAGTAAGAATGAATTGTCTAATTCTTAATAACAGGTAAGAAATGTAGAAGATAACACCTAAGGTCAATAGCAGTGTAATGACGAGAATATTGAGATAGATTTCAATTAAAATGATGATGAAAAAAAAGAACCCAGAAAATATTAACAGTAAAAACAGCCGCTTCCGTTTGCGTTCTAAACGCATCAATTCTGGATGTATCGTATGATTATAATAGATTCGAAAATCTCTAAGTTCTCGCATAGTCACAACAGCTGTTAGTAACCAAATTTTGGACGACTGTTCGTTTTAAATTAGGGCAAACGCATCAAAGTAATGTTAGAAAAAAAAGTCTGTTTGTCAGCCTTTTATGCATTAAAAAAAATCATTAATCATTTTGATAAAAAGCCTTAGCTTATGATGAATAATACTACTTAAAATGCTTAACAATTAGATTTTACCATAACAAGGTTTTGATGCGTTTGCCCTAGTTTTAAATAGAAACCCAAACCATCCGCTGATTCTAGCAGGCTATACTTTTATCAAAAAATAAAGGGGAAAGATAAGACAAATTGTCCTTTCTTTCCCCTTCATTGAATTGCAAAAATGTAAAGACCTAGTACTTTTACATTGCTGCGCCAGCATTAGCCGCTAAATTGATAACTAAACCAATTTCATCATTGATAACTTTGTCTTTAGCTGTATCAGCTAAAGAGCCACTTTTGTACACGATATCCCACTCTGTACGATCAATCGTAAAAGAAGGGGTAACCGCAGTAATTTTGCTATCCGTGATATTCACATTAGCTGGTAAAGTCACACTTTTAGTGATACCTTTCATCGTTAGATTACCAGTAATTTCGTGCGTTGCATCTTCAATTCCTTGAGCAGGCTTTACACTAGTAATAGCGAATGTACCTTTAGGATGCTGTTCAACTTCAAAAAAGTCACCCGTTTTTAAGTGCCCTTCTAATTTTTCTTTTCCTTCTCCTGCTGCTAAATCAGTTACAGTAATGCTTCCCATATCTAAAGTGAACTCTCCCGCAGTGATGTTTCCATTTACCACAGCTAAATTTCCACCACTGATCTGTAGCGTTCCCATGTGCGTACCTGTAGGTTTAGCTCCTACCCAGTTTACTTGACTCGCACCAGCATCAATTGTATATGCTTTTGCAGTAGTAGCAGCTTTTGCTTCTTCTTTTGCTGCTCCTGCCTCAACTTTTTGACCTTCTGGTCCACCACAAGCCGTCATAAAACCAACTACAGTGAACATTAATAACATTTGAAATAATGTCTTCATTGAAAAAATATTTATAATAATGATGAATGAGTATTGATGAATGGAGAACCATTCATCTTAATAAGTATTATTTGTTAAGATTGACTTAGTGGAAATAAATAGGAAGTTTGGATAAGGGGATAACTCTATTTTGATGTACCTACAACAGTCCTTGGTATGAATAGTTCAATTCGATAAATTTTAACTTCGCTGTTGAATAAAATCTTTAAAACTGTTGATAATTTCTTTAGTAACGCTCTCGATAGATCGATCTTCGTTTTTAATGACTAAGTTATAGTCCGCCATATATTGTTTAGCCTTCTGTGCGTTCCCAAGTCGTTCTTCGATTTGTTCTTCCGTATGCGTACCACGTGCCTCTAGTCGTTGTTGTATAGTAGAAATAGATGCACTTAAAAATACACCAAAACTATTGGGAATTTGTTGTTGTACTCCTGCAAAATTTCCCAAGTTAATCATGCCGAGTAGATGCTTTCCAGTATTTAATTTATTCAATACGTCCGCCTTAGGCAACCCGTATGACATCCCGAATAAATAATGAAAATGCTCTAATAGTGCTCCATCTTCTACCATTTGGTTAAATTGTTGGTAGTCGATGAAATCATAGTTGAGATCGTCATTCGGACGGCGCGAACGAGTAGTTACTCGGCGCGAAATCACTAGTGGAAAATCCGTTTGTGCCAGCAGTGCGTCGGTAATAGTAGATTTTCCGACTGCACTAGCTCCGTCAATAATCAATAAAAATCCTTGTCCCATGAATAGATTTTGTTGAACGGTTTGTATCGTTGAATTATTTGCGCTATCGCGTTTTTATAAACAATTTCTCATTTCCGTCTAGAGAAAAGTTCAACGGTTAAACTCCTCAACTAAATAATTAGTTTAAACACAATTAGCCACTTGTTCCTTAATTTTTTCTAGCTCATCTTTCATTTGAACGACAATTCGCTGAATTTCAGAACTATAAGCCTTTGCACCTAGCGTATTTATCTCTCTTCCCATTTCCTGACTAATAAAACTTAGTTTACGTCCTTTTTGAGTATTATTCTTACTCATCACTTCCAAAAAATATTTGCAATGCTGTCCTAATCGAACTTTCTCCTCGGTCACATCCATTTTTTCTAAATAGAATAGCACCTCTTGCTCAAAACGACTCTCATCAATTTTATCTTTATTGATATGATCTTCTAAAGACTGCTTCAACCGTTGTCGCAAACGCACTACTCGTTCCTCCTCATGTGGATTAAGGTGTTTCAATAAATCTGCGATATTATTTGCGCGCATTTGTAAATCTTTCTCCATTGCAGCTCCTTCGGTATGCCGAAAGTTGATAAATTTATCCAGCGCAGCCTTGAGTGTGTTCTCTACCACTTCCCACTCTTCATCGGGGATACTATCATGTTCAGCGCTCACTACATTTGGAATCCGCATAACTGCCTGAATAATATCTCCTTGCGAAACACCTAGCTCATCCGTTAATTCTTTTAATTCATAGTAGTATCGTTTGAACAAATTGCGATTTAATCCGTACTCATCATCCCCTCCTTCTGATTTAACTTCCATCAGAAGATCAATTTTGCCTCGTTCCGCTTTTGCTAAAGCAATTTTACGGAAATTAGCTTCGCGTTCGCGGTAACTTTGGGGAATTTTAAACCGTACATCAGTGTGCTTACTATTCAAAGCCCGTACTTCGATAGCGATTACTTTGTCTTGAAAATTTCCGGTAGCTCGACCATAGCCAGTCATGGATAGCAACATATAATATCTTTGGATAGATGATAAAAAAGTAAATCGTCAAAAGGAATAATGTACAGTGAGTGCTCTAAGGGTAAAAAGTATTTAAGTAACGATGAACTAATAAATTGAACGATTTAGAAATAGCTTGCCCCATCGTTTAATTAATTATTTCGGCAATACTAAGATGGAATGGAATAGAGGATTGTTGACGAGTAATTTACCCTTCTCTAAATATAAATTATCTTAATACGAAGAGCAAAGATAAATAAAGCTGCCTAAAATCAAAGATTGGCATTACTTATGTCAAATAAGAATAAAATTTCGGTAAACATAGCAAAACAATTACTTCTTTTTCCGTATTGTTACCTATATCCTTATTTTCTGTTATAAATGAGCTTATAAAAAATAGATAACTCATTGATAATGAAAGAAAAAAATGAAAATTAAATGAGTGAAATTTTCGTTTACTGAATATATTTGCGAAATTTGTCGCTCTGATTTTTAATCCCGCACATATTTATAAGTCATTCTAAATCAATTAATAACGATGAGAAAAGCTGATCTAGTAACAGCGATTGCTGACAAAACTGGCGTAGCCAAAGTAGATGTTTTAGTGACCTTAGAATCTTTCTTTAAGGAAGTCAAAGAATCACTTGCAGATGGGGAGAATGTGTACATTCGCGGCTTCGGAAGTTTTGTTATTAAAAAACGTGCGAAGAAAGTAGGTCGCCATATTAAGAAGAATATTGCGATTGAAATCCCTGAGCATTACATTCCAGCCTTCAAACCAGCTAAAGTTTTTGTGGAAGAAGTGAAAGGAAATGTAAATAGTTTACCAGAAGAAGAGAATAACGATTAGGATAAATCAAACTATGCTCAACAGAATACAATTACTGACGGTCGGGGCAGCGATTCTTCTTTTTGGAATCCTCTATTTTAGTTGTGAAACTAAACCCGCTACCCAAAAAGCGATTGAAAAGACTCGGGCATTAGCAGTTGAAAGCACGAATATCGAAACACTGCTGTTAGAAGCAAAAGCGACACTTTCTAGTGCCGCAGCGACTAATATCCTGGCATTAGAAACGCAGATGAATGATGCAACAGTAGATTCGGTTAAAACAGGTGTTTTGAAAGAATTATCCAGTGAGTGGTATCAAGCGGAGCATCCAGCAATCGCAGCATTTTATGCAGAGCAGGTAGCAGAAAAGACGGCGACCGAAAATGCTTGGTCTATAGCTGGTACTACTTATACTATCTGCTTGCAGCGTTCAGAATTAGATAAAGTACGTGATTTCTGCACCAATCGTGCAATCGCTGCTTTTGAAAGTGCTATTTCGCTCAGTCCTGATAATGTTGCTCACCAGACTAATCTGGCTTTAGTTTATACCGAGAATCCGCCACAAGAAAATCCAATGAAAGGAATTTTGATGCTGGTAGATTTGAACAAGAAGAATCCTGAAAATATTGGCGTACTCAATAACTTAGGACGTTTAGCCATGAAAACAGGACAATTTTCTAAAGCAACGGAGCGATTTGGTCAGGCACTAGCACTCGAACCTAATAATCGTGATGCCATTTGCATGATCTCCCAAGCTTACGGTGAATTAAACCAAATCGAGTTAGCGGAAAAGTTTGCTGCGAAATGTAAGGAAAGTTTACAATAAAAAGCGTACCTTTGCACGCTAATTGGCTACAAGCCTGTTAGATACTAAAAAATAATTTTAAAAGATATAAAACATTTAGCATATGCC
The DNA here is from genome assembly GCA_045106545.1 of Saprospiraceae bacterium. Classification (GTDB taxonomy): domain Bacteria; phylum Bacteroidota; class Bacteroidia; order Chitinophagales; family Saprospiraceae; genus JBGCES01. The sequence continues at coordinate 10,289 of JBGCES010000619.1, read as the reverse complement.
TTGTGGAAAAAAGCGTAAGCGTCATAAGATTGCGACGCACAAACGGAAAAAAAGATTACGTAAAAACCGTCATAAGAAGAAGAATAGATAATTGAGTTAGTTACCTATTTAGGTAACACTCATTCTTTATAAACGGATACAGGTAAAATCCAGTGGATAGAAAGTCTAATTTTCTGTACAACTGAAATTTACTTTAACTTCAAGCGGTCGTCTAGCGTTATATCTAAAACATATTTATAAGTTGATGCGCTATTAGACTGTGCAACGATCCGATTTCTTCACTTGTGAGTAAAATTGCAAACTTGAAGAAATCGGATTTTTTATTTTACTAAGTGTAAATAAAGACTAATCGCTAATTAGTTGCAGAAGGAAAGTAGCTCGAAGTATACTAGCGGCATTGCTGTTAAATATTGTAAACCAATAAAAAGGTAACCTAAAAATTTAACAACTTTACTTCTATCAGTTGTCCTGAGTAAGCAAAAGAGAAAAAAACGAAATAGTCACTACCCCGAACTCCATGCCATGACATAATACATTAGAAAATTTACATTTTTCTCTTTTTACTCCATTTAGATATTCTAAGAGTTAACTAACCTATTCATATTAGAAATTCTTCCAAAGCTTAACTCGCTACCAATAAATTGAAGAATAATTTGACTAGAACCGATTATTGACGATGTTTTACATTTAGAACATTCGTTGTTTTCGCTCACTGCTCCTTATTCTCCTATCTGCATCGTTTCTCCTTTCTTCTGTTATTTTATATTGGAATAGTATGGTACACAAACTATTCCTATTCATTAGTACTTTGGGTAAAAGTAATAAATGAGCAATGAGTTAATAGGATCAATATTACAATCTGATCGCTATCTAGCTGAGTCTTGTTTTAGCTTTCTCAATTACCAAAAAAAAAACTGTGGAAAAAGAACTGGTTATCAAATCTACGCCCACAGAAGTCGAAATTGCTTTATTAGAAAATACTAAATTAGTAGAATTACACAATCAGAAAACTAATAATCAATTTACGGTAGGAGATATTTTTATCGGTAGAATCCGGCGCTTAATGCCTGGATTGAACGCGGCTTTTGTAGATATTGGTCATAAAAAAGATGCTTTTCTTCATTATACTGATTTAGGTCCTAAACTACAATCCTTAGTAAAATACTCCGAAGGGGCAATATCAGGTAGCATCAATACTCATCGTCTAGACAAGTTTACACTTGAACCAGAGATAATAAAAACGGGTAAAATTGACCAAGTACTCGACCGCCGCCAAACGGTGATGGTACAGATACTAAAAGAACCCATCTCTACTAAAGGTCCACGTTTGAGTTGTGAAATCACAATTCCTGGCCGCTTTTTAGTATTAACGCCCTTCTCTCATATCGTTGCCGTTTCTAAGAAAATTGGTAATTCAGAAGAGCGGAAGCGATTACAGACCCTAGTTGAAAGTATTCGTCCAAAGAACTTTGGAATCATTGTTCGGACAGCCGCAGAAGGGAAGCAACTTCCTGATTTGAAAGAAGAGTTGTCGCTAATGATGCAAAAATGGGAAAGTATTTTCTCACAACTGCATAATTCGCGTCCTCCATTGAAGCTGCTGAGCGAATTGGACAAAACCTCCAGTATCTTACGAGATGTTTTGAGTTCTAGCTTCAACCGTATCGTGGTAGATGACAAACAGCTTTACGGTAATATTCGTGGCTTCTTAGGCAATATCGCACCCAGTCAAGTTGGCATCGTTTCTCATCACAAAGCCAACAAAAATATCTTTGATACTTACGGTATCAGTAAGCAAATCAAAGCATCCTTTGGTAAGACTGCGACCATGAGTAGTGGTGCTTATTTGGTAATAGAGCATACGGAAGCTATGCACGTGATTGATGTCAATAGCGGGCACAAGATGCAGAGCAAGAATCAAGAAGAAGCAGTGCTCAATGTAAATCTAGAAGCAGCTGAAGAAATAGCACGACAACTGCGCCTACGCGATATTGGTGGCATTATCATCATCGACTTTATTGATATGCGCAATACGGAACACCGTAAAGTGCTCCTCAAGACGATGAAAACCCACATGAAAAAAGACCGCGCTCAGCATACGATTTTGCCACTAAGCAAATTCGGGTTGATGCAAATTACACGGCAACGGGTACGTCCAGAAGTGACTATTAATACAGCTGAAGTCTGTCCTACTTGTAATGGAACAGGTAAAGTAAATGCTACGATTCTATTGACGGATGAAGTCGTTCGAGATTTAACTTTTATCGTTCAGTCGCGTCCTAAATCGAAGATTCATTTGCACGTACATCCATATGTAGCTGCCTTTTTAAGAGAAGGTATTCCAAGCATTCAAATGCGTTGGTACCTACAATTTTATAAATGGATCTCTATTCATCCAGAGAATGATTTTCCACTGAATACGTATAAGTTTTTCGATGGAAAAAAGGATGAAATTCGCTTGAGTTAAGAGCGCCAAAAGAATCAAAAAGGCATAACGGTTGAAAGAGCGTTAAAAAAGGAGACATTTTGCAATAATGCAAAATATCTCCTTTTTAATTTTTACGACATTGGACAACCACAATTACTCGCTCGACAGCCGATCATAAAAAGGCAAGCAAGTAGAAAATAGCAAAGCAGGTATTTATTAATGCGCATTATAATTTTTCCCTAAAAATACGATTTTTCATGGTACCTCAACGACGTATTTTGATCGCTCCGTTAAATTGGGGATTAGGACATGCAACCCGCTGCGTACCGATTATTCGTGAATTACTACGCCAAGAGCAAATCATTTTCTTAGCCTCTGATGGTAGAGCATTAGAATTGCTGCGTATTGAGTTTCCTAATCTCCCTACTTTTGAATTGCCCGCTTATAATGTGACTTACCGCACGTCGAATATGTTTTGGAATATCGGTTGGCAGTTACCTAAAATTGCTACTGCTATTTTTCAGGAACGACGAGCCATAAAGAAGCTCGTACAAGAAAATAGTATTGACACCATCATTTCCGATAATCGCTTTGGCGCAATTTCCAACCAAACCCACAATATTTTCCTTACTCATCAATTACATTTAAAAATCCCCTTCCGTCCTTTTTCGATGATTACTAATTGGTGTAATCATCACTTTATTCGTCGCTTCAATGAAGTATGGATTCCTGATTTTGCGGAAGCAGAATCTAGTTTAGCGGGTACTTTAGCGCATCCACCGTTAAAAGATATACCGACGGAATATTTAGGCGTTTTGTCTAGGTTGGAACAAAAAGATAGGAAGTATCTTGAAGATACTTCCTATCTCTACGACCTCTTCATTCTCTTATCTGGTCCCGAACCGCAGCGGACTTATTTGGAAGAAAAGCTGATTGCGCAATTAAAAGATACCGATCTAACGGCAATTATCGCGCAAGGAAAAACAGAACGAAAGGATAATATCCAACTAACAGAGCGTATAAAAATCGTCAGTTACCTCACTACAAAAGAAATTGAAGACATCGCTATGGTGAGTAAAATAATGGTCTGTCGTTCAGGTTATAGCACCATTATGGATTTATATCAATTGCAGAAAGAGGCAATTCTAATTCCTACGCCCGGGCAGACGGAACAGGAATATTTAGCAGCAGAATTAAAAAGAAAAGGTGTTTTTTTTAGCGAACCACAGCAGGGTTTTAATTTAAAAATGGCTTTAGGTCAATCCACTCGTTTTACTGGCTTTTCAAGTGGAGGACAGACATTCCTGTCTGTCAAACTACGCGAACTGCTCTAACATAACAGGCAAGAATGCCTGTCCTCCAAGTTATTTTTTATTAAACTGATTCATCGTAAAACTCAGCCCAATTGCTCCGAAACTCTTCACCGTGTCCGCCGCATATTTAATCAACTCAGGTAATTTTTCTTGCTCTTCTGCCGACCATTCTCCCAAAACAAAATCCACCTGTCGCCCTTTGGAAAAATCGCTCCCGATACCGAAGCGCAAGCGCGCATAATTATTTCCACCCGTCATTTGATCGATGTCTTTCAAGCCATTGTGTCCACCAGGGCTACCTTTGCCCCGTAGTCGTTGCTTGCCAAAATCTAGATTTAAGTCATCCATGACGACTAACAAATTTGGCTTTTCAATCTTCTCTTTTTGCAACCAATAGCGCACCGCCTTCCCACTCCGATTCATAAAAGTGGAAGGTTTTAGTAAAACGAAAGTGCGTCCCTTGTGCTTGAATCGCGTTACGTCACCTAAGTTATCATTTTTCCACTCGACGCTATTGTCTTTGGCTAAAAAATCAACCACGTCAAAGCCCACATTATGACGGGTATTATCATAATCTGCGCCCATATTGCCCAGACCGACGATCAGGTATTTCATAGGATCGGGTTCTATTTCTTTTGGTGAAAACCAGTTTTTAATTGTTGATAGTAGTCCCATCGTAATGTATTGGTTAAAAAACAAGTTCTCCTTTTGAATTTATCATTTGAAAAATGGAGAACTTATTTTTTAACATTTACAAGAAGTCTGTATTAAAATGGAATTTAACTTCGGGAAAATTCTCCTGTGCCATCTGTAATGTCCACGAAGACTCCGCCAGAAAAACAGGATTTCCATCTTTATCTACCGCCATATCGCGTTTGCGACGTTGTTTAAATTCTTTAAATTTCACCTCATCATCACAAGTGACCCAGCAAGCCTTATGCAAACCTACAGGCTCGTAATTTACCGACGCGCCGTACTCATGCTTCAATCGGTATTGAATGACATCAAATTGCAGTGCCCCAACAGTACCAATAATTTTACGATTATTCAGTTGCTTAGTAAATAACTGAGCAACTCCTTCATCCATCAATTGCGCCAGTCCCTTTGCTAATTGCTTCGACTTCATCGGGTCAGCATTATTCACATAACGAAACTGCTCAGGCGAAAAGCTCGGCATTCCTTTAAAATGTAACTCCTCCCCTTCTGTCAAGGTATCGCCAATTTTAAAATTGCCCGAATCATACAAACCGACCACATCACCAGGGAATGCTTCTTCCACGACCGACTTCTTCGAAGCCATAAAAGTAGTTGGATTTGAAAATTTCATTTTGCGACCTTGCCGCACATGTAAATAGTTGGTATTGCGCGCAAAAGTTCCTGAACAAACCCGTAAAAATGCGATTCGATCCCGATGTTTCGGATCCATATTCGCATGGATTTTAAAGACAAAACCTGCGAACTGTTCTTCGTAAGGATCAATTTCTCGTTCTTCCGTCAAACGTGGACGCGGCGTCGGCGCAATTTGTACAAAACAATCCAATAGCTCTTTTACTCCAAAATTATTAATGGCACTACCAAAAAATACGGGCGAAAGCTCTCCATTCAAATAAGCGTCCCGATCAAATTCAGGATAGACTTCTTCCACCATATTGACTTCCTCACGTAGCTCATCCGCTGCCTCCTCACCGACTTCTTCATTCAGTCGTGGATCGTCCAATTCGGTAATCTCAATGACCTCTTCTTTCAATAGCTGCTTACTATGTGGACGAAATAATACCAGATTTTTTTCATACAAATTATAAACGCCCTGAAACCGCTGCCCCATTCCTACTGGCCAACTTAATGGACGCACTGTCAGTCCTAATTTTTCTTCGATTTCGTCCAATAAATCAAACCCATCACGTCCTTCGCGATCCATTTTATTAATAAAAACGATAATCGGCGTTTTTCTCATGCGGCAGACTTTCACTAATTTTTCGGTCTGCTTTTCCACTCCTTTCGCCACATCAATTACCACAATTACACTATCTACCGCCGTCAATGTCCGATAAGTATCTTCCGCGAAGTCTTGGTGACCAGGTGTATCTAAAATATTGACTTTCAGTCCTTTGTACTCAAATCCCATGACCGAAGTTGCCACCGAAATTCCCCGCTGCTTCTCAATTTCCATAAAATCGGAAGTTGCCGAGCGTTTAATTTTACTCGATTTCACCGCTCCTGCTTCCTGAATCGCACCACCAAAAAGCAATAACTTTTCCGTCAAAGTCGTCTTACCCGCATCGGGGTGACTGACAATCCCAAACGTTTTCCGCTTATTAATTTCTTCTTGTAATTTCATAATTACTATTGCCTGTAAAAGCGATTATCGATAGTTGAAATCTATCTTTTAAAACCTACGTGAGTAACCACTTTTACATTTATCGTTTTAAATTTTACACTTTACCTTACCTCTTCCTTTCGTCCTTCTCCCATTTTTTTCTATATTTCTTGCAAATCGGGCGCAAAAGTACGCAAATAACGCCACTTTTGTCACTCAATTATAGCAAAAGCCTTACAACTTAAAACAAACAATCGCGTACCTAAATGAGTTTATTGCACAGTAATGTGCTGCTTCAAGTTGAAGTTCATTCAAAATAAACGTTGCGCAGCACGATAAACGACTATCTTACGACTATGCTCGAACTAGCAGGCATTATTATTTTAGGAATACTCGCACAGTGGTTGGCGTGGCGTACTAAAGTTCCCGCCATTCTCCCACTGATTATTACGGGATTGATCGTTGGTCCAATCTCTTCATTGTGCACCAACGATGGGCATAAGTGGATTGAACCGATTTATGATGTAGATTTAGGAACGGGTCTATTTCCTGGACAAAGTTTATTTTACTTCGTTTCACTTGCCATTGGGATTATCCTTTTTGAAGGTGGATTAACGTTGAAACGTAAAGAAATTGAAGGAGTAGGCCCTGCGATTGGAAAATTAATTTCCATCGGTTCACTCGTTACTTTCATTGGTGCGGGCTTGGCTACACATTGGATTATGGGGCTGACGTGGGCGATGTCCTTTTTATTTGCAGGGCTGATTATCGTAACAGGTCCAACTGTGATTGCGCCAATTTTACAAAATGTCCCGCTGACGCGCAACGTAGCGACCGTTTTAAAGTGGGAAGGAATTCTAATTGATCCAATCGGTGCCTTAGTAGCGGTATTAATGTACGAATTTATTGCATCTAATGAAGGAACATTGGAGTTTACGAGTCACGCGCTCATTCAATTTTTGGAAATTATTTTAATTGGCTTTGCTCTCGGTTTTATCGCTGCCCACGCGTTGTACCAAATGATTAAAAACGAACTACTACCGCATTACCTACTGAATGTCTTTACCCTAGCGGCAGTATTAGCGGTATTTGTCTTATCAGATGTATTGGCACACGAATCGGGTCTACTCTCAGTAGTGATTATGGGAATGGTGCTGGGAAATATGGATGTTCCACAGTTGAAAGAAATCCTATCTTTCAAAGAATCACTGAGCGTTTTACTGATTTCGATTCTCTTTATTTTGCTTTCCGCAAATATTGACATTAGTGATTTATTGCTATTGCTGGACTGGCGTTGTTTAGGATTATTTGCGACGGTTGTCTTTGTCCTACGACCACTGGGCGTATTTCTCAGCACGACCGATTCGGAACTGACCGTTAACGAAAAATTATTCATCTCCTGGGTGGGTCCGCGCGGAATTGTAGCGGCAGGAATTGCTTCTCTTTTTGGTTTAAAATTAGTCAATCAAGGCGTTCCGTATGCTAACTATCTCACGCCGTTGGTGTTTATGATTGTGTTAGGGACAGTACTCATCAATGCGACCACAGCACGATTAGTAGCTAGGCTACTCGGTGTAACGTTAGATAACTCGGATGGAATCTTGTTTGTTGGAGCGAATAAACCTGCGTTGTTGATGGCAAAATATTTACAAGATAGTGGACGTCACGTAGTGTTGATTGATAATAATGAAAACAATGTGCGCAAAGCGAAAGAACGTGGTATAGAAGCCATGCGCGCTAATGTTTATGACGATTCGCTTGAACGCGATTTTGAATTATTAGATATGGGGTATCTAATTGCCATGACAGGAAGCAACGAAGTGAATGAATACGTTTGTAGAAAATACATGGACATCTTTGGCGAGAAAGGAACGTTCCGATTGATTTCGGCGGAAGAAATAAAAAAGGACCGCAAGGAATTGCCCGATGAAGGTTTGTTTTCTCCCGTGGATGACTACATCAATCTCAGCGAAGTGGCGCGCGATTATCCGCAGATGCAAGAGCTGCCATTGCGCTCTAAAACGCATTTTATCGAATTAGTTGAAGCCATCAATCAAGTGGACGAAAGCATTCCACTATTCGTTCGGGATAATGACGGGCGTTTACACATGATTACGACCCATTTTGAAAATATGCGCGTCGAAACGGACAATGCGCTAGTTTATATGGGAAAAGAATACATTGACTCAACTAAACCGACTGAAAAAGAGTTAGCAGAATAGATCCATAGCGATGAAAAAGTAAATGCTACGTATTCATAAATAGTACAACTTAGCTCGCAAGTTTGAATGATAAAAGGAAATATCGCTCTCACTTTTACATTTTGTGTTTTACATTTTAAATTTTACATTCTTCACAGTGAAACCCGAACTACTCGAAGATTTTACCAACGAACAACAGGAGGTATTGAAATCCATCCGCTGGTCGCGCATCATCTTTCCAATTTTGATTGGAATTGGGGTAGTTGTTTATTCGCTGCTAAAGCAATTTGATCCAAAAGAATTTGCTAAAATTGAATGGAATCAACACGCACTCTTTTGGGTTTGCATTTCACTAATTTTGTTAGTTATCCGCCATTTAGCTTACGCGAATCGGCTACGTGTCCTTTCGGAAAAACAGTTTTCTTGGAAGAAATGTATCGAACTAATTTTTATCTGGGAATTTAGTTCAGCGGTTTCTCCGACGAGTGTGGGTGGTTCAGCAGTCTCTTTTTTTGTATTAGCACAAGAGAAACTATCTACTGCAAAAACGGCAACGATTGTATTATACACTGTTGTTTTAGACACTATCTTTTTTGTAGGAACGCTCCCGATTCTATTTGCTTTCTTTGGTACTAATATGATTCGCCCTGATATGACGAATCTATCCGATCTCGATGGTTGGGGCATTACCTTCATCATTGCTTATGTTCTGATGGCAACGTACGGATCGATCTTTTACTATGGCTTGTTTATTAATCCTAAACAAATGCGTCGGCTGATGGGTGCTGTCACCAGCATTCGTTTTTTGAAACGTTACCAACGTAAAGCCATTGAATTAGGTAGCGAAATGGTGAGTGCCTCACAACACCTCAAACGACTAATCTGGCAGTTTCACCTCGCCGCTTTCCTTTCTACTGCTACGGCTTGGTCATGTCGTTTCTTATTATTGAATTGCTTAATTATTGCTTTCGTTGGTGATATTTCTACCGATTTGTGGACGCAAGGCGGTGTGTACGCGCGGTTGGAAACCATGTTTATTATTATCGCTTTTAGCCCAACGCCAGGCGGAGCAGGTTTTGTCGAAATACTGTTTACCGGCTTCTTGAGTGACTACGTGACTAGTCCAACGCATGCGACGATTATTGCGACCTTGTGGCGGTTGATGACTTATTATGCCTATCTATTAATGGGCGTAATTGTGATTCCAAATTGGATTCGGACGGTATTGAATCAACGAAGTAAAAAAAAGAAAGCAAACAAATTATAAACTCACCTTCGCCATCGCTCGCACTGGAAATGTCCCCATTCCTTTTACTTTCGGCGGCACTGCACTAAACAAAAATCCTTCCGCTGGAATTGCATCTAAATTGCACAAATGTTCTACGACTAAAATATTTGCACCTAATAAAACCGTATGCGCTGGTCGCATCCGCGTACGCGTATCATCCATATTATGCGAATCAATGCCGACTAACTTTGCACCATTGTCACGTAAATAAATCGCTGCTGCTTCCGTCAAAAACGGATGATTTTCGTAGTATAATTCAGTATTCCAATGGGCTGACCAATTGGTTTGAATCAAAACTGCTTTTCCATTTACATCATATTTACTCACCTCTTCCAGCGTCACAGCAAGTTGCTTTTGATAAGGAACAATAATTTTTATTCCTTCCAAATCAGCTAAAGCGGCTAATCCAATTTCAGTAAAATCCTTGCCATGTGCATAGCGATGTAACGGACAATCAATGTACGTTCCCGTATTGCCAACCATTTCAATTTTATCAATTTGAAAAGTGGTATCGCCGTCATATAATTGCTTGGATGCTTCGCGACTGATGTAATCACAAATAATTGGCGCGGGTAAACCTTTGTAGGATATCAAGCCATCCTCGATGGTATGGCTCAAATCGATAAATTGATGCTTCATTTTTTTTGGTTCTTTAGTTTTTCTGAGCGATTTTTATAAAAAAGAATAGACCGATAAATACCCAAATCACGTTGACCGCAGCTGACGGATACGCGCCGTAGTA
>JBGCES010000618.1:0-4879 GCA_045106545.1 Saprospiraceae bacterium | reverse complement strand
CTTGCGTGAAATGTTGCAGCGGCTGCGTTTTGACTTGCTGTATATTGAAAATATGTCGCTGGCATTGGATTTTAAAATTATGTTTTACACATTGTTGGTGTTGTTGCAAGGAAAGGGAAAATAAGGTTATCCTACAAATTTGATCTTACTCCAACGCTCTGGTAAATGCGTATCATAAATCCCGTGACTACTCAACACCATAGCTGGACGCGGTTGCACTTCCTGACCACTTACCATCAATTTCTGAAATCTGCCTAAAAACATCTTCCAAATATCTCCATTTGTGGGCGGCAAACTTCTACCATTCGCCAGTAATCCCAAACTCGTCCACGGAATGCTTATTTCTAAACTCCATCCTTCGTCAATATCGCTATGGTCGTTAAGTGTTCCCGCTACTTGAACCGCCGTTTCTAAATCAGGTAAGTCGTAATTGGTAAACGCCCAGCGAATCCCACGCGGATGGGTTCCTTTCCAAAACGAAGCGCCGCTGCGGTCGTAATCGCCACCAAAAGTATAAGCGCCATCTTGATGCACGTCAAATTGGGGCGTATCAAATTTACCCCCACGTTGATAGGCGTCTTTCCAAATAAAAAATACTTCATAAATCGTATTCGCAGCATTGACTTCCAATTCGTAGTAACAATCGCCGCCATCAATAAACACCTCTAAGTCGTTTTCCAAAAAAATAATGCTATCTCTTTCGGTCAGTTTTGCCTCTACAAAAGGTTCTTCCGCTTGGAATGCAATATAGAGATGGCTGTCGTTCCATAAGATCGCCGTTTGCGTATGATACATACCCGCGTCTCCCGTCACCATATCGACAAATCGCTTGCTCCATTCGGCATTTTGCCAAATTGGCTTCTCGATATTTCCGTCAATAATAATTGAGTCCGTGATTTTATGGGCGCTGTAATCACGTGTGGTGTTCATGCTAAATAATCGGAGGAGTTAATGGACAAGCATTAATTGTGAATGTCGGTAGATAGGAAGTATCTTTAGATTACCATATTCCTTTCTTCTCCACTTAAAAATGCAGCTACATTTTCCACGACCTCATCCCGCAATAATTCCCGCGTCTCCCGATATGCCCAAGCGATATGCGGCGTCACCAAACAGTTTTTAACGCCAATCAACGAATTACCATTCCGTGGCGGTTCTTCGCTAATCACGTCAATCGCAGCTGCTACAATTTCCTCATTTTCTAGAGCAGTTTTCAAATCCGCTTCCACCACCAAACCACCGCGCGCTGTATTAATCAACCACGCCGTTTTTTTCATTTGCGCGAGGCTATTTTTATTAATAATTCCTGCCGTACTATCGTTCAAAGGTGCGTGTAAACTCAAAACGTCGCTTTCCTTTACCAGAGTTTCCCATTCCACGAAAGTGACACCTTCCAGCGCATCGCGTTCTGGATGGCGATGGGTAGCGATTACGGTCATCCCGAATGCCAACGCTAATTTCGCAACTTGTTGACCGATCTGACCAAAGCCTAAAATGCCCAAGGTTTTACCCTTTAATAAAGACATAGATTGGACGGTGTAACAAAAATTCGCGGCGGCTGACCACTGACCTGCTACCACGCTTTCGTGGTGTTTACGCACGCCTGCTGCCAACGTCAAAAGCAAAGCGAAAACGTGTTGTGCTGCGCCATCTGCGGCGTAACCCGCGACATTACAAACGCGAATATTGCGGGCTTTCGCTGCCGCTAAATCGACATTATTCACGCCCGTAGCGGAAACGCAAATACATTGTAAATTAGGTAGTTGAGCGATAATTGCTGCATCAATCACCACTTTATTCACGATAAGAATGTGCGCATTTTTAGCGCGCTCGACAACTTCGCTGACTGACGTTTGTACGTAGCGGGTGACGTTTCCCAATTGGGATAAATTCACCCAATCGAGATCGTCCATTAATAAAGTGGCTTCGTCGAGAATGACTATATTTTTCATGATGAGTATATTTCTGGTGGATATTAAGGGAGCGATAATTTAGATTTTCCATTGGAAAAATCTAAATCATCGCTCCCTTAATAATCCCTTTGCGAGGTGGCTTCGCCACCGAGCAAAATATGAAATTACAACGCTGCAATCAAATGCTGTCCGCCATCAACGGGAATAATCACGCCATTGACAAAAGAACCTGCCTCCGAAGCGAGAAAAACTGCAATGCCGCCCATATCGCCCGGCTGTCCGATGCGGCGCATGGGATTGGCTTTTTCGACCATCGGTTGTACTTGATCGAGCATGCTTTTAGTCATTTTACTGGGAAATGGTCCAGGTGCGATAGCATTCACGGTGATGCTTTTTCCCGCCATTTTTACGGAAATAATCTTAGTCAAGTGATGAACAGCGGCTTTACTCATGCCATAAGCCGAGTTATCAATCGTGGAAACGCGGATGCCATCAATCGACCCAACATTGATGATTCGGGCGGGATGTTCGTGGCTAGCAGCTTTTTCCAAGAGCGGTAACAATGCCTGCGTCAAGAAGAAAATCGGTTTTACATTAATGCCCATCACCTTGTCATAGCCTTTCTCTGGGTACTGCTCGAAAGGTGCGCTCCAATTCGCGCCCGCATTATTAATCAACACATCCAAGGCACTTTCTTTGGCATTGATCGCGCCGACCAACGTTTCCAATCCCGCTTGGGTGGATAAATCCGCCGGAATGGCGATGCACTCCCCCACTTTACTTAATTCGGCTTCCACGGCGGCACAGACTTCCGCGTTGCGGGAAGAGATATACACTTTTGCGCCATTTTTAACGAAGGTCGAAGCCATCATCAGCCCGATACCCCGCGAGCCACCTGTGATTAATACAGTTTTGCCTTTGACGGAGAATAGGTTGGGAATTTCTAGGTTGGTCATGTTTTGTTATTTTTAGTTGGTGTGTGGTTGGCGGTCGTTTGATGTTTTTAACTCAGCTTGCCCGTATAGGGACATATCACGATTTGTTGCTGTTTTGGTTTGCTGGCATGACACGAATTAAAAACAACGTGTTTTCGGTAGCTCGAATAAGACTGCTGAAAATAGATGCGATGTTCTCTTTAAGCTTTCTTTCTATTTTTCATTCCAAAACGTATCAGGTTTAATATAAAAAACGGTGTCAATGAAATGAAGCATACCCTCAGCAGATAATACATTTTCGTCGTGCAGGTCTTCTACAATCAATCCAAGGCTTTCATTTTCATAATCATTTCGTCTTTTATTTTTAAACCCGTTAGCAGCCATGAATTTTTCAACTTGTCCCAAATCGGTCATGCTATCCGCTTTGATGTAAGGCTGTTGCACTACTGCATACAACGTGTTCTCAGCTAGGTAGAAACCCAAAAACTGATAAGCTGTATCTGAAAAAAAGTAATTATGCAAAAGCAAGTTGTAAAAATAATCTTCCCACGAAGCGTAGTATATAGCATCATTCAGCTTGATAACATATTTATCGCCTGTGATATAAACCTTTTGCTCTGCTCCACTTGCTATAAAACGCTCTTCTGGAATATGCTCCAATATTAGGTTGTTTGATTTAGCAAAATCAATCAACTCCTCTGTTTCTTGTGCTTTGTTTTGGTGTTTTTCTTTAGCCATTGGACTTGTTCTCTTGCCGCTTCTAAGGTGACTGGCGACTGCTTGGATAAGCGCATCATAGCTTGCGCCGCTCTTTCCCGAAATGAGATTTTGTAATTCATATTTTATTTGTTTTATATCCATTTTTAATTGAGTGATATCAAGAAGCTAATTTTCATTTCTATCATTTTTTTGGCAAAAATTCGTTTTTTTTTAAATCGAAACGAAGACGTAAATTAAACTTTTTTACTCAGAATTTTTTAACGACTTTTCCTTTTCTCTCAACCAGAAATCTAATCTCCGTTTTTAGCTCAAAGTTTTTTTGCGAATGTTTTAATTTTCTTGATAAAAGGGGACTTCTGGAAACCTCGAAAACTAAATTCATCTCTAGCTCCCCTCCCCATCCAACAACGTCACCAATTCCCTACCATAATCAATAAAAGCAATAGTTTCATCCGTCCTTGCTAATTTGATTTTATCAAAAATAATCAAAGCTTCTCCATTACTTTCCAAATGATAAATTTGATGGTTTTCAAAGAAACGAATAATTTCGGGGGTAAAAAAGGAACGAATTTCTGACTCCTGATTTCCCATAATTAGGAATTTATCAGAAAAATCTGGATACATCTCAAAGTCAATATCTTTATAGCCCGTAAATGCCATCACGCGGTCAAATATTCTTTCAAATACGCCTTCTTTTTCCATGGTGAATACGGGTATTTTTTTATTCAATTTGATGATCATCAGCGTGGTATAGTAGGTCTCCGCCGTAAACGCTGCGCCTTCATTGAAGGTGACATCCGCAATTTCCCAAGACACATCCAACTCTTTAAATGTTCCTTTGAGACAGTTGGATTTGCGTTCAATCGGTCTAATTTCAAAGAAGTGAAACTTTTTAAGATAGATAGTATTCCAATCGACTTGATTGGTGAATTGATAGTCTTTTTCATTGGCTAAATTCTGTAAGCGCGTTTGTCTGGGCGATAATTTAGCGGCCGAACTGGTTAAAGAAATTTTTAACGCTCGATTGTAGGTAGAAGAAGAAACATGCGAATCCAATCCTTTGATGACGACTTTTCCACCCGTATCTTTTTGCGTTTTTAAGAAGTCCACTAGGTAATCCATATAAGTGATGCCGACCAGTCTGGTTTCTGATAAATCAATATTGACATCTGCCCCAGCAGGAATTTGAGCGACTAATTTATCGACTTTTAAGATACCTAAAAAGTTCGCAATCCCTTTAATGGTCAAATCATAACTGCCATCTGGTTTCTTAACCAAATTTGAACCCGATTTATAAACCATTTTAAAGAA
>JBGCES010000617.1:0-3035 GCA_045106545.1 Saprospiraceae bacterium | reverse complement strand
TTTTGCAATTCGGGAGCGACATTTTGAGTTACATTTTTAAAATTTCCTTTACCATCATTCTGCCAAATATTGCCACTCATTGGGACGCCATAGAGAAACGGACGCAAACGCGAGCCCGTAAAAATATCCATATCACCATCGCCATCATAATCAGCAGTAGCAACGCAGCCTGTACTTTCGTAAGGAAAAAATTGTTTGCTTTTTTTGAATTGACCACGTCCGTTATTTAAGTATAAACGGTCTTTAAGCGCGGAAGAAGTTGTCGGAAATTCATTGCCGCCGCTTGCTACAAATAAGTCTAAATCGCCGTCTCCGTCGGCATCAAAACAAGCGCAATCGGTATCTTCACTAATTTTATCGGGCGCAAATGTTTCATAGGTTGCTTTTAAGCCTTGCCACTTTCCATTCGCTCGTTGCAACATTACTTCGCCATGTTTCCCCGAAGCATTCCCAATAAATACATCTTCTTTGCCATCGCCATCAAAGTCACCTTTACACATCTTTGGTCCTTCGGCAGAGAGCATATGGTAGATTAAGCGGTCGCGGTCGAAATCGACGAATTGGTTTTCGGTGTGGCGGTAGAAAGAAACATCATCTTTTTCTTGGAAAATTTTATCCTGCTCACTAGGTTTGACAGACAGGAGTGTCTGTCCTCCATTTTGCTCG
This sequence comes from Saprospiraceae bacterium, assembly GCA_045106545.1. Taxonomy (GTDB): domain Bacteria; phylum Bacteroidota; class Bacteroidia; order Chitinophagales; family Saprospiraceae; genus JBGCES01. The sequence goes on along the minus strand of JBGCES010000617.1, from coordinate 2,369 downwards.
ATTTTTAGAATTTGATTATTTGGAACTTCCGTTAAAACGGAGCGCGTTTGATTATTCCAATCAACAACGATAGAATCAATTTTCTCGGTTTGTCCTAAGCCAAAATGCAAGCGATGATCGACTGTTGATTCAAAACCTCGCATGGGCGCAAGTTCTTGATACCATGTTTTTCCGTTAGCAAATAAAGTGACCTGCGCACCTAAACCAAATTTATTCTGCCCCTCTCCTACTAGATTGATAATCAAATAGTTATTCGTACTCAAAGTATCCGATTCGTTGCGATAAACGAAGGGCGACATATTCATATTATTAACGACGAGGTCGAGGTCGCCGTCGTTGTCGAGATCCGCATAGGCAGAGCCATTGGAGTGACTAGGTTCGGCTAATCCCCATTCTGCTGCCTTATTTTGAAATTGAACGGGTTGCGCTAAATTTGAGTTAGTAGCTTGATTTTGAAAGGCATAATTGGCGATGCGTTCGGAGGGAATTGCTTCGATTAGATTGAGGATACCGCCGTCACCTTCTCGCAGTTTAGCACGGACAGCGCGGGGATCGGAATAAAAACTAATATAATCCTGATCCGTGAGGTCTTTATAAATACCATTCGCTACAAAAATATCTTTCCAGCCGTCGTTATCTAAATCAGCAATGAGTGCGCCCCAACTCCAATCCGTCGCATGAACACCTGCTAAACGGCTAATTTCGCTAAACGAACCATTGCCGTTATTGAGCTGTAAAACGTTGCGAGTGAATTGATGGTAATAGCCGTTCTTTAAGTTCAATTGGTATTTATCCCAATTTTCAAACGCCGTTTTGGTTTTCATGCGGCGATTGCTTTCAGGTAGCATTTCGGTAACGAAGATTTCGGGATAACCATCATTATTGACATCCGCCATATCTGCGCCCATCGAACCCATACTGATTTCTCGAATTTGACGTTCTAAATCTTCTTTAAACGTTCCGTCTTGCTGATTGATATATAAATAATCTTTTTCAAAAAAATCATTACTGACAAAGATGTCTTGCCAACCGTCGCGGTTCACGTCACCAATCGTCACACCCAATCCGAAGCCAATTGCGCTGCCATAAATATTCGCTTCCTCGCTGATATCTACATATTTTCCATTATCATTCCGATATAACTTATTTCCGCCTTTGGAATCACGCACATTGCGGTCGCTGCGCTGCAAATCGTAGCCAGTAACGGGACTGAAGGAGTTGTTTAATAAGTAACAATCTAAATCGCCATCTTTATCGTAATCAAAAAAGGCAGCATGGACAGATAAGCCTGTATCGCCGATGCCGTATTCTTTAGCGCGTTCTGTAAAAGTGCCGTCTTGGTTATTAATAAACAGTTCATTGTGCCGATTTTCGCCATCGGGCGAACCTGATTTACACACATATATATCCAGCCAGCCATCACCATTCACATCTGCCATACTTACACCTGATGACCAAACATCGGGACACGCGACACCGGCCGTTTCTGTAATATCTTTAAATTTGAAATCACCTTGATTCAGGTAAAGTTTATTGTCGAGAATATTTCCACAGAAATAAATATCGACTAAGCCATCGTTATTAACATCGCCCATGGCTACTCCAGCACCATTATAGAAGTTGCGAAAAGTATAGACGTTAAATTCTTCGGTATAATCGGCTTGATTAACAAAATCAATACCTGAATAAGTGGCGGGAATAGTCGTAAAAAGAGTAGAAATAGGTGGGATTTCAGCGCTATCGGCTGTGGTAATCGAATCAGATTGACAAGCTGTGAATATCAGCAAGTAACTCACTAATAATATGTAATAATTGTTTCGCAGCATTTGCTCAGATTGACTTGGAGTGTTTGTTTTATTAAGTGACGAGTAGTTATGAGGTCTAAAATTTGCGTAAAAATAAAAAATGGATTCAAATAAAAAGGAAGCAAGTAAAATCTACTTGCTTCCATGGATAATTTCGTTTTGTTTTGATTGCTATAAAAAGTTAGCGGATAACCCAAAGCTATCCGCTAACTAGCTGTATTAATATCCAGCGTTCTGAGTCAAGTTCGGGTTTGAATTTAACTGTGCTTGTGGAATTGGGAAGATGATTTTGTTACCATCAGAAGCAGGTTTGAATGCCCACTCGTCACCAAATTTACCAAAGCGAATCAAATCTTGACGACGCGCACCTTCGTAAAACATCTCACGACCACGCTCTGCCAACATATTTTCTTCAGTCAACTCGGTGAAAGCTTCAACACCTGCACGTGTACGTACTTGGTTGAATAAGTCCAATGCTTCTTGAGAACCATTGTCCATTCTCCACATTGCCTCAGCTTTCATCATTACGAGGTCAGCTAAACGGAAAATTGGCATATCGTTACT
>JBGCES010000616.1:0-2817 GCA_045106545.1 Saprospiraceae bacterium | reverse complement strand
ATCGCAATTAGAATCTCCGTCATGCTGTCTTCGTTCTGCACTAGGTATTGGTAGTAATCCATTTTTGAGTAAAATTAGTGGTAGTGGGTTAAGTTCGTTGATGGAAATGTACTACGTTTACTAAACCTCGAAGGTTTAGTAAACGTCAATCCACTGGTTTCACCCACTACCAAATTAGTATGTTGTAAAATTTTTTAATATTGGCTCGGGTGGAGCTTTCCGCTCCGCCTGAGCTTTCTACCTTGCTAAATTTCGGAGGGAGCGGAAAGCTCCCTCTGAAACACAAAATGTAAATTTACTTTTGTTACATTGCGATTAATGTATAAAAAAACAACAGATGCCGTAGCGACATCTGTTGTAGTACCTAAAAAATGATTTTAGGTGATAAAAGTTGAGACAAAAATAGCATTTATTGCCAAACTACGCGCTGCCACTTTTTCAAATCTCCCATTTGCAACTGCACCCAATAAACGCCTTTCGGTAAGTTGTCTGCCGGTTGCCAGCGTATTTGCTGTTCACCTGCTGCTAGTGTTTCTTCATTTTTTAATAAAGCGATGACTTGTCCTAAATTATTAAAAACAGTTAAACTCACAGGAGTGGACTGGGTAAGGTGAAAACTTAAATCGGTAGATTTGGTAAATGGATTTGGAAAAGCCAGTAATTCATTATTTGCTAACGAGCCTGCTAACGCCACATTTCTACTTGCTGGTGCGATGTTTCCAACTTGCGCCTTATCATCGTTCAAGTCGCTCACTTTAGCACTGCCGTCCACCGTCCGCCGTCCACCATCCACCGTCATCAACCCTTCATTCCTTGGACGCACCGTCAGATCTAGCGTTACCGTACTATCGCAACCTGCCACGGTTTGTAAGGTCGCTGTGTATTTACCACCTACGGTCAATATTTCATCTCCAAAAAGGTAAGATTCGCCTTGGAAAATCGTTACTTCTTGGCTTAACTTATAAGTTGGTAAAATATCAAAATTTAAAAATAGAGTAGTGTCACACGCGCCATTCTGACCAGTCAGGGTTTGAGCTGCAAAACGATCTCCGCTGTCATAGGTTTCGCCGTTGAGCGTAAAGGTTTCGTTTTCACAAAAAGCATAAGTTCGGTCGCGATATTCATCGGTCTGAATCGTGATTTCTTTACTAATTGTGTCGCGTCCTGCTTCGTTTTCTACGATTAAAGTAGCTTCATAAGTGCCTGATGATGAATAAGTTATCGTAGGATTGGCTTCGTCGCTACGGAAAGGGTTTCCACCAGAGAAAGTCCAACGGTATGAAACAGGCGAATAGCGCGAGGCATCCATAAATGTTACACCCGACACGCTACAATCTGTTGGTTCAATAAACTCAAAATCTGCAATCGGCAGCGCGTTAATGGTAACACTTTTTACAATCGTATCCCAGCCACAATTGAAATTGAAAGCGGCAAGTTGAACTGTAAATTCGCCATTATCGGGGAAAGTATGCTGTGGGTCTAATTCACCACTCGTTTCGCCATCGCCAAAGTCCCATTCGTAAGCTACGCCATAGGTACTCTCATTGGTAAATTCAACCGTTGCGCCATTTTCAACAAAAACAAAATCTGCCACTGCTCCCGTATCTACTTTTACCGAATTGGCAAAAGTGAAAGCGTTGCTACCCGAAGCATTTCCTGCATCTAGCGTTACACTGAAACTACCCGGCTCTCGGTAGAGGATAACTGGATTTTGTTCAGTAGAAGTGGCGGGCGTACCACCTGGAAAAGTCCATTCCCAATCCGTTGCGTTTTCGGATTCGTCATAAAATTCAACCCGCAGCGGCGGACAGCCATTGTCACCCACTTTACGGAATCTAGGAATCGGTGGTGGCGCAAAGGAAACTAAGCGTTCAAAGGTATTCGCCGCACAAATAGAATTACTTACCGTTAAACGAACGATATACTCTTGGTCGGGTGCAAAAGTATGCACTGGATTCGCTTCTACGCTGGTCGTTCCATCACCAAAAACCCAAAAATAGGTTTCGCCAAAGCGAGATAAATTATCAAAAGTTATCGTAAAGCGATCTACGGAGTAAGTAAAATCAGCAACCGCAGCGTCGAGTACTTCGACGGCATTTTCTTGAGTAAAAGTATCGCGCTCCAAGCCGTTAACTGCAATCAATGAAACGGGAAAGATCCCCGAACTATCGTAGTTTACTACGGGATTGGTCAAGTCAGAAGTAGCTGGATTTCCACCTGGAAATAACCACTCGATACGAGCTGCATTGACACTTTCGTTTAAAAAATTAACTTCTAGTCCTGGACAACCTTGTGGATTATCCACCCCAAAAACTGCCACTACCGCATTCTGCTCAATCACTATGCTTTGGCTAAAAGTATCTGGCTGGCATCCACCATTTTCTGCAATCAACTGAACCACATAAAAGCCATCTTCGAAGTAGTCATGGCTCGGATTTTCGCGCATACTCGTAAAACTATCTCCAAAACTCCAAAAATAGCTATCGGCATTGACTGAAAGGTTGGTTAAGTTGATGCGATTGCCAACCAATTCTAAAGAGAAATTAGCCGTCGGTAATTCGCGGATAAAGATGTAATCTTGCTCCGTTAGCATATTTTGCCCTGTTTCATTAGTTACTTTTAAGGTAACTGGAAACGTGCCTGAGTTGGGGTAAGTAACGGTTGGATTTTGTTCGTTGGAAGTCGTTGGTTCTCCTCCCGTAAATGTCCATTCCCACTGCGTCGCATCTTGTGACAGATCCAAAAATTCTACTTGCAAATCGGGGCAGCCATCTTGTATCGCCGAGGTAAATGCTGCTACGGGTAAAGGGAGCATGG
>JBGCES010000615.1:0-4512 GCA_045106545.1 Saprospiraceae bacterium | reverse complement strand
GGAGCGTTCGACGCGCTCGAATCACAATTAGATAGTTTTAGCGTTTATTTGCATCGACAGACCAATATTGGTTATCATCGTAAGATCTATTTGAATCTGCTACGATTTATGCGGCGCATTTTGAAACTTGCACCCAATGATAAAAAATTAAGAGCCGAGTTGCGCAGCGAGATTGATACAGCGGAGGTGGTGGCAGAACGAGAATGGTTGTTAAGTTTGCTAGAATAATGTAGCAGATTTCAGACTAGGTTTACAGCAATTGTTCTGCCCTAAAGGACAGTGACGGGAAAGCCTGAAGGCTTTACTACCAGTTATAACTTATCCACAAACAACTGCGCCGCCGCTGGATTAGTCGCTAATGGCACATTATGCACATCACACAAACGCATCAGCATATTCACATCTACTTCGTGCGGATGCTTGCCCAGCGGATAGCGGAAAAAGATAACCATATCCACATTTCCTTCTACTAATCGACTAGCGATTTGCGCATCGCCGCCCATTGGCCCACTTTCCATGCGTTCAACTTGTAATCCAGCACGTTCCAGGTGGCTTCCAGTTGTTCCAGTAGCAATAAGATCAATATTATTAGATTTAAACTGCTCTAGGTGATCCTTTACAAAGCCAACCATATCCGCTTTTTTACCATCGTGAGCGATAATCGCAATTGTCATTTTTAGTTATTTTTTAGTGAACAAAAAATCGTTTAAAGCGTCTAACCAACTATACAATCAGCAATATGTTATAAAAACGTGAAATAAGCTTTTTTTTGGCGGAAGCCATAACAAATCCTTTATTTTCGCGGCTTTCAGACTTCATTGTAGCTACGTTTAATGTGGCTACTTCATTTATTTTTTATTCAATCAAACTTTAATTTCTAATGAAAAAGTTTTTCTTTAGTTTATCTTTATTAGCTGTTTTAGCATTATTTGCTACGGATGTAACAGCACAAATCAAAACACCTTCTGCTAGTCCTAGCGCGAAATTCACTACTACTGTTGGATTAACAGACGTTGCTGTTGAGTATTCTCGCCCAAGCATGAAAGGACGTACGATCTTCGCAGCTGATGGTTTGGTACCTTTTGGCAAAGTATGGAGAACAGGTGCAAACTCGGCAACCAAAGTTACTTTTGCAGATGATGTAAAAGTTGCTGGTCAAGATGTAAAAGCGGGTTCTTACGCTGTATTAACTAAGCCAATGGCAGGCGAATGGACAGTAATGTTCTTCCCATACGAAAAAGGTAGCTGGTCTTCTTACGTAGAAAAAACACCTGCGGTAACAGTACAAGCTAAGACTAAAAATTTAGGAGCTTCTATGGAAACTTTCCTAATTAACGTAGGTAAAGTAACTGATAAATCTGCTCATATCCAATTCATCTGGGATGATGTAATGGCAAGTGTACCGATGTCTGTAATGGTAGATGAACGCGTAATGGCTTCTATTGAAAAAACATTAAGTGGTCCAACGGGTGGCGATTATTATAATGCAGGAACTTATTACCATACTGCTGGTAAAGACTTGAATCAAGCGTTGACTTACGTACAAAAAGCGACTAAGGTAGCTGAGCCTAAGTTTTGGCAAGTACGTCGTGAGGCATTGATTTTAGCTGATTTAGGTCGCACCAAAGAAGCAGTTGCTGCTGCTAATTTGTCTAAAGACTTGGCGATGAAAGCGGGTAACGACGATTATGTACGCATGAATGAAGCATCTATCAAAGAGTGGACAGCGAAAGGTGGAAAAGCGATGGGTAAGAAAAATGCAAAAATGAAGTAATCAGATCGCTTTGCTGTCAGAGGTCAGATCATTTTATTGTCAGACCGTTAGTCAGCCTAAGTTCAATCTGAATTTATAACTTCAGTTTTATATAAAAAGGTCTCTTGATTTGCTACATTTGCAGTTGAGAGACCTTTTTTATTGACAATATTTTACAGCATATTTTAATTAAAAGAAAACGCGGAAAAGTGATTTTTATAATATCAAAATGAATCGGGCGTGTCCTTTTACATTTTATATTTATCCTTTTATATCTTACATTAAATAAAAAATGGCTTTACGCGATGATTTTCCCGCAGCGGGAACAGAATATTTAGGAGAAGAGAGTGACGGTTGGGAATACCGAACGGTATTTGCAGGCTCTAACTTAGCTGCTACCTATGCTATGGTACGGCAATTTTTACAAGAAGAAGGCTACGAAGATGTACCACTCCCCGAAACAGCCGCTGACCTAGAGTTGTTTCGCCTACTCACCCGCAATCAGCAAATCTTACTTTTTGAGGATAACGGATATGTTCATAATCCGATTAAGATTCTTTTTCCAATTGACCGCAGGAGAAAAAAGACACTAATTCTTTGTGTTTATAATGAAAAAGATCCCCAACATTTGTTGCGGTTTCATGGAAAATTGGAAGATCAAAAAAGCCCCCCTTCAATCACATGAAGAGAGGCCATCCCAAAAACCGATTTAAGTATATACTTGAAAACGGTTCCCAGAAATCACATACAATCCAATCGCCTTAATTTTATTCAATCAAAATTTCTTAATTAATAATAATTTTATTGTTGATATTATTTTTTCAGTTGTGTAGTACCTCAGTACGACTTAGTGACGCCGTGCCTCTAGTAATTAATATAAACAAGAAAAATAATGACCGAAAGGTGTAGAAGTGCAGTGAGAAGATAAAGGAAAAGAGGAAGGTGAGGGGAAAGCCAAGAAAACTACCCCTGACACCTCTTCTGATTAAAGATCATTGTGTGTGTAAGATCCGTTAACCTTTATCACTACATCATAACAATAGATGCAGCGCAATTTCTTTTTTCAATTTTCGGATTATAACTTGTCTAGTTGCAGCTCTATAAAATATAAATACTGCATATATAAATAATAGCGTTATACTATCTGTTATTCAAAAAGTGATCCAAAGCCTGTTAGTGAAATTTTCTATTGACCAAATTATTCAGAAGGAATAACTTTGAGATGTATTAGAAATGATACGGTGCGTATCGAGTCAATAGACTAAATGTAGGATTTGGATTATAATTTGTTAAAATGAAACCCGCAAATGGGTTTGGATTATAAAAAATCAAAAATATTTTTTACATATTTCTAATTTGATGATACAAAGATACATGAAAGTTTTGGACTACCTATACCCTATTTAGGGTATTTTGTTTTTTTTAATGTAATACCACGAATCAAAGATTTTAAAATGCAAAACATGAACAATTACTAACGTATGCTATATTCAATTTTTACAATTTACATTAAAAAGGAAGCCTCTTCCCACAAGTGAGAAGAGGCCGCCCAAAAACTGCTCTTTAACAAGTCTTAAAACAGACCCCCCGCCTTAAGACTTTAAAAAATGTACTGCTTCGGTCTCTACTTCTTTTAGTAAATGTAGAAACAATACGAATATTTGACGGAAGACAATAACCAGAGTCACTATCCCCCATCAAATCTCTTTATGATAAAAGTATTCCCTTCAGGGCATTACTTTATTACAATCATTTTCTTAGTTGCTGTATAGTTAGCCGTTTCTAATGAATAGTACAATACACCACTTGCATTCAAGTTAGCTAATTCTACTTCATTATAACCTGCTGTATAGTCACCGTTTACGACTGATAATACTTTACCTGTCAAGTCAAAGACAGTTAATGTAGCAGTAGCTGCTTCAGGTAAGTTGAAACTAACTGTTGTTGCGCCGTTGAATGGATTTGGCGTGTTCTGGAATAATTCAAACTTAGTCGTTGCAGTTGCTCCGTTGAAGGTTAATGCTACGTCTAATTTATCATTATTACTGTATGCTTCAGCAGTAGTGTATTGAGAAGATACGCTCAATAGTTCGCTCAAACGAGCGTTTGTAGTTGCACGGAAAGTCAAACTAAATGCTATATCGGATTCAGCAACACCATCCCAACTCGTTGTAATTGCGCCTTCCGTAGCGTAAACGGTACCGAAGTTATCTGCTTTAGCAACACCTTCGTTGATGTTTACTAATTCTAAACCTTCGTAGTTTAAGGTAAATTGATAACCTTCTACGTCAGCTAATTCAGCAGTAAATTCAACCGTATATTCATTACCTGCAATCACTTTTTGATCAGCTACATTGAAAGGTAACTCGCCTGCTGTAGTACGTTCGTCTGTTCCCAATAGAGCATTAGCTTGTGCGCTATTGTTCAAATCACCGATCTTAATGGCGATGAAATCCGCAGCTGTTTGATCAACATCCAAGTTATTGAAATTAATCACTTCTGGGAATGCTTCTACCCAAGGATTAGCTGGCTCTGGGAAGTTGTAATCTGCTCTTACAAATCTCCAAGAAGTATTATTAGAGAAGTCACTGTTGATCTGTAGAATTAACTTGCGTAATTCTACCATATCAAAGGTAGAAATAGAACGCGAATTATTAATATCCGCAGCAATTAATTTGTAAGGAGAATCTAGCGTCTGCACACCTAAAATATGCTTACGCATCGTTACTAAATCAAAGGTAGTTACACCATTAAGTGGA
>JBGCES010000614.1:0-3955 GCA_045106545.1 Saprospiraceae bacterium | reverse complement strand
CGGGCGAATGGTGTGGGGTTCTAGCCTTACAAAATGAAATAAACAGAGAACAAAACAAATCGCAATTGCAGCAAAACAACTTAGAAAACCTTCCTACCCAGCGACTAAAACAAGCTGCCATTCCGCTAATTACTTCTTTCGGAAAGGATTATTTTAATAATGAAAAATCAGATAGTATTTCGATCAATCGAGTGCATCAGCCCGTTATTCATCGTTATTATCTGGATGGGAAATGGGATGTGTATTAAGTTATACTTCTATTTCCCTGATATGTATCGTCCCTTTCCTTTTTCTCAAAAACCCACCACTCCTTCCCGCAAAAAATGCCCGCACCTCTGCAATAATTGAAATCGCAATTTCCTCGGGCGTAATCGCTCCAATATCTAACCCAATCGGCGCATGGATACGTTGTTGCAAATCAGCTTGATAGTCAATGCCTGCCTCGTCCATTGCCGTGAACATCTTTTCGCTACGCTTGCGCGGACCTAGCAAACCGATGTATGGAACATCCGTTTTTAATAAGGTTTTTAAATTACGCAAATCGGTCGCGTAGTCGTGCGACATCAAGACGATCGCGGTGTGATCGTCAATGGCAACATCGGGTTTTTTATTGGAAATAACGTGGTCGGCAGTACTGAAAAGTGACTTGTTGACTTTAGTTGGATTGGCTACGACGCTTACTTTCCAACCCACTTCTTTGGCTAAAGTCACTAGCGGATAAATATCATAATTGCCGCCGTAGAGCGCGAGGTGAATTTCAGGAACAAGTAATTCGATAAACAAGGTTAAATGACCGTTTGCTACTTCATAATCACGCGGCTTAGAACGTTCTTTACCTAGTGTCCATTCAATATCGGCGAGTACGTCATCTACGATTCCCTTGGCGGGAAACAGTTGACGAAATTGCTCGTCGTTTTCATACTTAAAAACCTCACCTGCTTCCACCACATCCACTTTTTTACCCTTGTCAGCGACACTTACAATAATCTGATTTTCACGCATTCCGATACAATTCTTCAACTGCTCAATCGGATTGTTTTTATCTGCAAAATTCAGCGGTGTGATCAGTACATCAATAATGCCATTACAACCCAAACCGACTCCGATTTGGTGGGCATCATCTTCGGTCGTATCATAAGTAATCAAAGTCGGTTTTGCTTGTACAATTGCGTGTTTTGCTTTGCGCAAAGCATCCCCTTCCAAACAACCGCCACTAATGCCGCCTACCCAGCGACCATCATCCATAATCAACATCCGCGCGCCCGTGCGCCGATAAGAAGAACCTTCGACACGAACGACTGTAGCCAGTGCCGCACGAGTAGTGGCAAAATTAATTTTATCGTAAGCGTGAATGATGTTTTTTATTTCTTTCATATCGAATATTATTGCTATTCAAAAGGATTTATTCCCCTAGAATTTTAACCATACATTTTACAATGCGGTCAACTCTGAAATCGAAAATATAAGATTTTTATAACAATCTAAGAAACGCCGAAAAAATAAATTTATATTTTTTCAAATGATGATTTTTCTGAATGAATAGTTTTTATTCAACAAAATCATCAATTGAAAAAATCAGAATAGCCTGCCCCGAAGAATTTCGGGGTAAATTTATTTTTCGGCCAATACTAATACTGATTAAGATTACTTTTTACGGTGATTTTGGGATACAATCGATGATTGTACGCTCAATCACATAATCGTAAATAAACAAATTAACGGCTATAAAAATGACGTTTAGCCATTTTAAATTAAAAATAAGATAACGAACTGTTATTTTTTACTAATACAATAACATTTATTATATTTAGCAAATAATGTTCAATTACAAATTTTTATTCTGATTTTTATTTGGAATATAGTTAAAAATGTGTTTATTTGTCCGCACTCTAAAAGTGCTATCTTCGGAATAATCTTTCCGTTGTACTTGATTATTTTGGCAATACTTATAGCACTATCTAAGTCGCTCACTATTAATGATTGCCACAATTTGACAATTAAACAATTTTGTCAATCTACCTAATTAGTTACGAAATAAAACATGCGCCTAAACGGAACTCATACACTACCTGCCAATCCACAACAAATCTGGGATTTATTAATGGACGCCAAAGTTTTGGCAAAAATCACTCCTGGCGTCTCTCGGTTGGAGCCGTTGGGAGGAAATAAGTACATGGCTGTTTCTGATGTGAAATTAGGTCCCGTAAAGGGAACGTTCAAAGGCGAAATGGAAGTCGCCGAGCCAGTAGAGCCAGAACGCTTTACCTTGCTCATGAAACAGAATAGCAAAATCGGTAATGTCAACGCTAAGGGGCATATTATATTAAATCCAGTTTCCGATCAACAGACGGAGGTTGAATTTTCGGGAGAAGCTAAGTTGTCGGGCACACTCGCTCGGACTGGACAACGCGTACTTACGGGCGTTGCCAATAGCATGACCAATCAGTTTTTTAAATCATTGGGAGAAGAGATTGAAGCACGTCATCCTGCAAGTGTTGTAGAAAGTAAGGAAGATGCGATTTTACTGACTGGTTCGGGCAGTTCCGCAGCACCAGCAACTGGGTCTGGTATTTCAGCCGCCGCCACAATAGAACAACAGGTGCCACAAGTTGTAAAAGACACGATACAACACTCTTCTGAAACCGGAGCAGGCATGTGGCAACGTTTCTCTGATTGGGTCAGTAATTTATTTAAATAGATGAATTCGATAATAGGATCGGATACCACGTAGAGCGCGGTACGCTATCCGAGATATCCGACCCTTGTTTATTCGTCAAGCAAAATCGAAACATCTCCAACCATATCTAACATTTTATCTAACCACCATTCTTATTATGAAAATTAATGTAACTGTAAATGGTAAAGAATATTCGGAGGAAGTCGAAGGGCGAGAACTGCTGGTTCATTTCCTACGTGATAAATTAAGCCTGACGGGAACCCACGTTGCCTGTGATACCAGTAGTTGTGGCGCCTGCAACGTTATTGTCGATGGACAATCTGCTAAATCTTGTACATTACTTGCCGCCCAAGCTGATGGTTGCTCGATTACAACGATCGAAGGACTAGAATGTAACGGCGAATTGCATCCATTACAAGAAGGCTTTATGGAAATGCATGGTCTGCAATGTGGCTTCTGTACACCAGGAATGATTATGACGAGTATCGATTTATTAAAGAAAAATCCTAATCCGAGTGAGAGCGAAATTCGCCATGCGTTGGAAGGAAATTTCTGTCGCTGCACAGGCTACCACAACATCGTGAAGTCAATTCAATACGCCGCCGATAAAATGGCGAAACAAGCAGAAACGGCTTAGTTTTGAGTTTGTAGTTAGGAGTTTTAGTTGGTAGTCGCGTAAGGTACGAGTGAAATACATCATGCGAATGACAATTTCTAACTATCTCTAACAACTTTCAAACCACTTCCGAACCACTTTCAAACTACATTTATAACAATATTTAACATGACTCAATATATAGGAAAACCTATCAAACGTGTCGAAGATCGGCGGTTTATTACGGGGCGCGGTCGTTATACGGACGACATTAAGATGGTCGGAATGACCCACGCGTACATTTTGCGTAGTCCCTACGCACATGCAAAAATTTTAAGTTTAGATATTTCTGTTGCGGAAAAGCACCCGGGCGTAGTCGCCGTTTTTACGGGTAAAGACATTGCTGCTGATGGAATCGTCGGTGTACCTACAGGTTGGCAAGTTAATTTTAAAAACGGCGATACGATGAAAGAGCCGCCACACCAATTACTCGTGACCGATAAGGCGCGGCACATGGGTGATGGAGTAGCCGTAGTAATCGCCGAAGATCGCGAAACAGCACGTGATGCTGCCGATCTAATTGTCATCGAATACGAAGAATTAGACGCAGTGGTAACACCTGAGCAAGCCATCGCCGAAGGCGCAGCACTCGTTCACGGTGACGCACCGAATAATTTGTGTTT
>JBGCES010000613.1:0-6992 GCA_045106545.1 Saprospiraceae bacterium | reverse complement strand
CGGCTGGTGCTACCCATAGTGGGTGATTGGAGTCGGCAGCATCAGTTGCAGGACCCGTTCCGTCGGGGGAAGGTCGAGCGGTCGTATTTGACCAGTAGGGCGAGGTATGATTTGGTAATCCATTGGATTCGATCACAACTTCGTCATCGTCTAACATGATGGTTAAATTATCCACATCAAATTCCTCGAAAGCAGGATGCAACATTGTTTCGCCGTCCATCGGATCAGTTGTATCGGTTGGTTCTTCGTCTTTCTCACAGGAAGAAAAACAGGCAGATAAGCCTAATAAAAGGGTTAAAGAGAATGCTAAATACTTCATTAAAGGAGTAAAATTATAAGTTTACAAAATTGGGTTCATCGTAAAGACAATACAGGAATAAAAAGTCATACCTCCAATATTCATAATTTTATAAAAAATAATCTCTTTGAGCATTTAGAGTTAAAAAAATGCGCTTTCAACAAAAAAGGTGTGCAGAAATTCCACACACCTTTTTTATTGAAACTGATTCATCAATCGTTTTAGAAACTCTGATGAAAACTCACTTGCGCCTGATTCTTCGCCCAGTTATCCGTCGTCTGTCGCATCCAACCTAATTGCACGCGCGCCTTATTAAATAGACCATAACCTAAACCAATATACGTCCGATTGCGATCGAATAATTCAACCGTACGACTATCGCCAATATCACGTTGACCATTGACAAATAGTTCGTTATATAATGCGAGATAGAGCGCGTCTTTGCCTAATTCATTTTGATTTAAAACGACATTGAGGAATAGGTTGTAGCGGTAACGCGTCCGAAAGTCTTGGTCAGCTACCCAACGCTGTTCGTAGCGAAAGCGATGCGTAAAATAAAAGCGTTCACCGACTTTAGTAGGCATTAATAGCTCTTGGTAAACACGGCTTTCGTTGCTATTATCCTTACTTTCTCCAGGTGTTCCTGAGGTGATATTTCCATAGCCTAGAGTAAATTTTAGATTCGTATTTTTAGGTCGATAAGTCAAACCCGTCCGCAATAAAATCTGTTCTAAATCGCCGCCTGCGTCCCAGAAACGAAATTGATAATCGCCTTGCACTCCGAACTGGCTGTCGCCAAAATCAGCACTAAAAAAGTACATATACCATGCACCTAATTTGTCTTCTTCGACGGATTGGGCAGTGGCGAAATGGGTACAAAAGAGTAAAGAAATAGCAACTAGAATTCTAAGCATAATGGTTAGGTTTAAATAAAAAATCACTTGTTATTTTACTAACTCCTTATACCATAATTGGTTGAAGTAATCTACGTTTTTTTGGAGACTATCATGCCAGTAGATGTTCTAAAATGTACTCCCGTCGTATTTTCTGATTAACCTGTGTAAGCACCTCTTGAATCAATTCCGCCGACGCAGCCTTACTTTCGCCTTGCAATAATTCATTTTTCACCAACGAAAAATAAATGTGTTGCTTTGGCAGTTGCGTTTCTAAATTTGCTAGTAATTTTTTCGCTTCATCAGACATTTTTGAAAAATTATTTATTTTTTTCTAAAAAACCGTTAATTTTCCACTATGTCCGAAATTCTCCAACGCCGCACCTCCCTTTCGGGAAATATCCTTGCCTTCTGTCGGCACTTGCGTACGCAAGGTTTTCGACTCGGGACGCAACAAGAGGTCGAAGCCCTACACGCGCTAACGATCATGGGCAGGACTGCTACCGAAGAAAATTTTTATTGGACATTACGCGCAACCTTAACGCGTTCTCGCCAAGAACAGCAGCAATTTGATGATCTATATCGCAACTACTGGCGTGAAATCAATAAGGCTGCCGATTCTAAAATCAAGGAAGAAGAAACTGTAAAAAACCAACCTGCGCCCAAGCCAAGTTTACAGACCTTAAAAAGCTGGCTCTATGGCGGTCGCGAAACGGAAGAGGAAATGGAAATTGCGACCTATAGCGAAATGGAATCGCTGACGCAAAAGGATTTTTCACAGTTTACGACAGATGAATTAGAGGAAGTCATGAAAATTATTCGCCTGTTGGCAAAACGCATGGCTACACAGTATAATCGCCGACAACGTACTGCGCATCGCCCAGGTAGTTTTAATTTGCGGCAAACGCTCCGTAAAAATATGCGTCGGGGCGGCGAAATTATCGAACTCAGCTACGTGCGCCCCAAGCGACAAAAATTGAAAATCGTTTTACTCTGCGACGTGAGTAAGAGCATGGATTTATACACCAATTTTTTACTGCAATTCATGTACGGTTTTCAGCAACTCCCACAGCGGATGGAGACGTTTGTTTTTGCTACGCAACTAACGCGCGTGACCGAACAACTGCGCCGTCAAGCCTTTCCTAAAGCCTTGAAAAACTTACAAGATACTATCCCCGATTGGTCAGGCGGCACTAAAATTGGCGCGTCATTACAAACCTTTGTAGAAAATCACGGTCTGCGATTGCTCGATCGAAAAACAATCTTTTTAATCATGTCCGATGGCTGGGACACGGGCGAGGTGGATGTTTTAGCGGAAGCGATGGCATACATCAAACGCAAATCTGGACGCGTCATCTGGTTGAACCCCTTAGCAGGAAATCCAAACTTCACTCCCGAAGTACAGGGCATGGCTGCGGCGATGCCTTATGTAGATGTGTTTGCGCCAGCTCATAATGTGCATAGTTTACGACAAGTCGTTGCACTAATTAAATGAATAATTGGCTCTTTAACAATTTTTGCAAAAAGTTCAACCACGCTGTGGTTGGCATTACAAGAAACTACATAAGTTCCACGGGTTGCAACCCGTGGCTATTCATGGTTTAACCACGCTGTGGTTACTAGACGCAAAATTTGTCAAAGAACGAAATGATTTTGTGATTTTTGTCAAAAAAGCTACGAAATGATAAAAATCCATCGGATAAATAAGGGTATTGGTCACTTTCTGAACTCTTCTTGTTAATTAGTGTACTATCTTTTCGATTTCAAATACTTTAACGTAACAAATAGTCTTATCAATCGACTAATAAATAGATTGACAAAATTGACTATTGTCGTAAATCATTCATAGTGAGCGACTAGTACGATTGCATTAAGTTTCCAAAAATTGAGCCTAGTCCGAAAATACATTTTTTATTAAAACACATAGTCATATAGAAAATATAGGTTGCACAAAGTATTGAATATCAAATATTTAAAAATAAAACTATGCAAACTATGTTCCTATGTGTTTAGATTTAAGTGTTTTCGGAGTGAACTCAAAATTTATTTCCTCATTATCAATAGCATAAGTAGTTTAATAGATTTAAGCAATTAGAAAAACTGATATTCTGTGGATTATCTAACATCTAATTTCTAACATCTTCCTACTTAGCTATAAAAAATTATTCTATGAATTCTAAGCTACTTCTAGGGTTAAGTCTCTTCTTAACCACCAACCTTTTTGCACAACTCAATACCACGCTGGTCAGTAATTTTCAATACAATCAAGGAGTCAGTGATGTATGGGGGTACGTGGCACCCGATGGCACAGAATACGCACTTGTCGGTTTACAAGGCGGTGTTTCGGTTATTAATTTAGCCGATCCTGCCAATCCAGTAGAAAGTGGATTTTTGCCTGGTGCAAGTTCTACTTGGCGAGATTTAAAAACATTTGGTGAATACGCTTATGTCACCAACGAAACGGGTCAGGGGTTGATGGTCGTTGATTTGACTGACTTACCCGCTACCGTCACCGCAACCAATTGGACGCCTACTATCGGCGAAGGATTGGGTAGTCCTCGTCTGAGTACTTGTCATAATATTTACATTGATGATAGTGGTGTCGCGTACTTGGCGGGTTGTAATGTCAACGCTGGCGGGATGCTTTTTGTAGATGTTGCTACTACGCCTGGTGCACCTGCGTTGATTAGCTTGGGCGACCCTCGTTACTCGCATGACGTGTATGTACGCGACAATATGATGTATAGCTCAGATATCAATGATGGCTTTTTTAGCGTCACGGATGTCAGCGATATAAATAATGTTCAGCTATTGGCAACGGAAGAAACACCTTCTTTAGTGACTCACAATGCTTGGCTTTCGGATGATAGTCAGACGTTATTTACCACCGATGAAACAGGGAATGCACCCGTTGCCTCTTATGATATTTCAGATTTATCTGATATTAAATTACTAGACGAATTTCGTCCGACCGCTACACTTAATCGGGGCGTTGTTCCGCATAATGTGCATGTGTTAGATGATTATTTAGTTATTTCTCATTACACGGATGGATGCGTAATCGTAGATGCCGCTCGTCCGGACAACTTAGTCGAAGTAGGAAATTATGACACCTTCGAAGGTCCTGATGGCGGATTCGGTGGTTCTTGGGGTGCATACCCATTTTTACCATCAGGTTTAACACTCATCTCGGATCAATCTAGTGGTTTATTTGTGGTACGTCCTGATTATCAAAGAGCAGCATATTTAGAAGGGAACGTCATTGATGGTTCTAATAATATGGGAATTAGTGGTGCGACTTTAGAAATCTTAAATACCACGACTTCCGAACTTTCACGTACTACAGGCGAGTACAAAACGGGCATTGCTACGGCTGGTACGTATATGGTTCGTGCTGCTAAGCCAGGTTTTGAATCTGTAGAATTAGAAGTAACCGTAATGAACGGAGAGGTGACTGAGCAAGATTTTGTGTTACAGTCTTTATCTTCCTTCGCATTTTCAGGAAATGTAACGGATGCGACTACAGGTGAAGTCCTCGCTAACGCGCAAGTAAAAATTGCGAATAATGACTTCCAATTTGCCACCACCACTAACGCTGAAGGTAACTTTACTTTAAATACTGTATTTGCGGGTGAGTATCAAATTTTTGCAGGTAGCTGGGGCTATAAAACACAACTCTTAGACAGCCGCGTATTAAACGAAACCAACAATAGTGTGAGCTTGGCTTTGGAGGCAGGCATTGAAGATATATTTTCTTTGGATTTAGGTTGGACGACTACTTTGGATGCTTTTAGTGGCGAGTGGGAATTAGCCGATCCGCCGATTGTGGTTACGGCTGGACCTGGAGCAGCGGTTACACCACCTGCTGATGTATTAGAGGACATTGGAACGGGCTGTTATGTGACGGGTAACGAAGCAGATTTATTTGGTGGCGTATTGATTGGTGGTACGACGACTTTGACTTCGCCTGCTTTTGACTTAACCACTTACACTAATCCTCAGATGAGTTTTCATGCTTGGTACTTAAATGTCAATAGCAATGATGGCTCTGCGCCAACTACTCCCGATCCATTGATTGTCATCGTTTCCAATGGCGTAACTACGGTGAACATTGATACGATTCAATCGGAAGCTTTCGGTGTAACACGCTGGGAGGCTTACGAATATAACCTATCTGAGTGGATTGAATTAACCGCTAATATGAAAATTACTTTTTCGATTAACACGCCAGGACAAACAGACATTGTAGAAGCAGGTATCGACTACTTTCAAGTTATAAATGGTGAAGCGACAAATATTTTTGATTATCAATTAGTTGATTATCAATTAGCTATCACACCTAACCCATCTGCAACTAATTTCCAAGTCAATTATGAATTGCCCGGAACAAACACCTTTTCTACGGTTCAAATTTACAATAGCTTAGGTCAGTTAGTTGAACAAGTCAAACTGACTGCAAATAGTGGCAGCTTACAATTTGGTTCGACTTACGCCACAGGCGTTTACTTCGTTCAACTGACTAGCGATCAGGGAGCGGGTAAAGCACTGCGGGTGGTGAAGAACTAGTATATACTAATCATTCAGATAGCAAGCTAAGCTTGCGGGTGAATTATCAAGGGATCGCATACCACGCTTGGATGGTATGCGATCCCTTTTTTATTAAAACCTATTTTCATCTCTGATTTATCCATAATTTTTTCTACATTCACAAAACAATAAACAAACCACCAACTAACCTACTACCAACTCTTATATCTATGCGTTATTTAATCCTCCTTTCTTTTTTTCTTCCTTTCAATCAACTCTTTGCCCAAAAGAAAGCACCCGACCGCCAACGCGGTGAGGGACCTTTTCCACAACTTATCCTACGTGGCGTGACCATCATCAACGGTAACGGCGCTCCACCGCGTGGCCCGTATGACGTAGTAGTTGAAAACAATAAGATCAAACAGCTAAAAGTAGTCGGTAATCCAGGCGTTCCGATTAAAGCGGAAGGTCGTCCAAAACTAATGGAAGGTGGTAAAGAAATCGATTGCGAAGGCATGTATTTATTGCCTGGTTTGATTGATATGCATGGACATATCGGCGGTAAAATGCAGGGCGCAGATGCAGAATATGTGTTTAAATTATGGATGGGGCACGGCATTACAACCATTCGTGAACCTGCGAGTAGCAATGGTTTGGATTGGGTACTAGAACATAAAGAAAAGAGTGCCGCCAATACGATTACGGCTCCGCGGATTAAAGCCTATACCGTCTTTGGACAGGGCGAAGCAGAACCGATTAGTACGCCCGCACAGGCGCGTGCATGGGTACGCAAAAATGCGGAACGCGGCGCAGATGGCATCAAGTTTTTCGGTGCTACACCCGAATTAATGTCCGCTGCTTTGGATGAAAATAAGAAACTCGGTTTGCGTTCCGCTTGCCACCATGCGCAAATGGATGTCGCCCGTTGGAATGTGTTGAATTCGGCGCGCGCAGGGCTGACTTCGATGGAACATTGGTACGGTTTGCCCGAAGCCTTATTTGTAGATCGGACAGTACAAAACTATCCGCTAGATTACAATTATCAGAACGAGCAAGATCGTTTTCAGGAAGCAGGGCGATTGTGGCAACAGGCTGCCCCACCCTTTTCCGACCACTGGAATAAAGTGATGGATGAACTATTAGCATTAGATTTTACACTCGATCCAACCTTTAATATTTACGAAGCGAGTCGCGATTTGATGCGCGCGCGACGGGCGGAGTGGCACGATGAATATACCATGCCTTCCCTCTGGCGTTTTTACTTACCGAGTCGC
>JBGCES010000612.1:0-4291 GCA_045106545.1 Saprospiraceae bacterium | reverse complement strand
GTTACCTTGGGCACCAATCATTTAGTTCCTAATCTTGATGTACAAAAAACCGAGCAAATCGTACTGGATATACTGGCTGGTAAAACTAAGTCAGCGAGTATTCCGCCGCTTTGGGATGGTAAAGCTGCGGAGCGAATCATTAATTATTTGGTAATGTAAAATAATATTATTCACATGCTCCTATTGTCCACTAAATGACTCGCTTAACAGCTAACTCTTTCAGCTAATAATCATAATAACCGAGCTCAATAACCGCCTTAGCAATATTTCGCCTTAAGTTTTTAGGATTGACATCGTACCGTTTCAGCATCCAATTGACTATTCTGGTATGTCTCCGTTTTTCACCACTCATAGAAAAACTAGCGACGGCTTCTAGCGCAGCTTTTCTAGATTTCTCTAAGGCTTCATAGAGATATAATTGAACCATTTGCTCTTGAATAACCAGTTTACTTTTATCTACATTGGGCATTTTTCTTAGCTTTTTTATTTTCAACCAAACGGTATCACTAACATAAGCCTCTTGTAAAAGTGTGGAGAGATTTAAGATAATTTCTTGTTCTTCAATGAGCTTCTTTTTTAGCTTTTTACCCGCCATTCCAGAGATATACAAGAAGCTATATTTTAGACCTTTGACAATGCGATCTTGCTCTTGATTAGCGGATTTAGAACGAAAAGGATTGACTTGAGAAAATAGGAAACTAGGAATTTTCTTCCCTGCACCGACCAAGTCCAATTCTTTAGTTACCATACCTCGTTTGGATAATTCACCAACTGCTAACATGGCATTGATGTCATTTGTTCCTTCATAGATCTTGGTGATTCTAGCATCTCGATAGCCCATTCCCAAACCTGTTTCTACGGCGTAACCCATGCCACCGTGTATTTGTATCGCTTCATCTAGGGCATAGCACGCCAATTCTGAACCTTTGACTTTTACAATAGACGCTTCTACCGCAAATTCACTAATCGCTTTAATTTTTGCAGGACCATCCGCTAGACCAGTTGATTTTAAAGCGTCCATTTTTTTATCAATCAAGTCTGCCGTTCTAAAACAAGCCGCATGATTGGCAAAAATCCGCATCGCTATATCTCCAATTTTGTATTGGATTGCACCGAAAGAGGCAATTGGCACATTAAATTGCTTGCGTTCCTTGGCATATTTGACTGCTCGATCGATCGCATTGATTGCTCCACCGACTGCACCAGCACCAGCTTTGATTCTCCCTCCATTTAGAATGGTCAATGCCATTTTAAAACCACCTTGTCGTTCACCCAGTAGATTTTCTACGGGAACTTTACAATTATCAAAAAATATTTGCACGGTAGAAGATCCCTTAATTCCAAATTTCTTTTCTTCTGCTCCCACCGAAAAACCCGCAAACGTTCGCTCTACGATGAAAGCAGAAAGCTTTTCGTCGGCATCGATTTTTGCAAAAACGATATAGACATCTGCAAATCCACCATTGGTAATCCAGATCTTCTGTCCGTTTAGAACATAATGATTTCCATCTTCGCTAAGGATAGCTTTGGACTTGCCAGAGTTGGCATCAGAGCCTGCATTGGGTTCGGTTAACGCATAGGCGGCGACATATTCCGCACTGGCAATTTTAGGTAAGTATTTTTGTTTCTGCGCTTCATTTCCATAATATACCAAGGGTAAGCAACCAATGGAGGTCTGTGCACCCAGCGTCGTTGCAAAAGAAAAACCATTAGACAACTGGGAAGACACCAGAGTATTGGTTTTGAAATCTAAATCCATCCCTCCATAAGCTTCTGGAATACTCACGCTACATAAACCTAACTCTCCCGCTCTTTTTAAGATCGCTAAAACGGCTGCTTTATCAGCTTCATTGGTCACTACTAATTCTTTACCGCTTTGGAAAAAGGGATCTTGGATCTCTCTGACACAAAACTCCCGAACGGTATCGCTGATCATCTTTGCTTCTTCGTCAAATTCTTCGATAATAAATAACTCTTCAGGCGGCGTCTCGCTGATCATAAAATAACCACCTTTTACAGTTGGATTCATCAGTTGAGTATCTCTCATTAATTACTTAAATACTTTTATTTTTGAATTTATATAACTCGTACTTGAGCTATAAGTTTTAAGGATTTTAAACACAATTCTTATCCTATTGCTATGTATGCGAACAATATACAAATTACAAATTAAACGATACCCAAAGGCGCAAACTCACGCTGTAATATCCCCTTTGGATTACCTCCCAACCATCGATCCAGAATCGTCGCATATACTCGCCGAAAGTCAATTTCGTATTGTATATCTTCGTTTTTCAAGTTCAATAAATCAGGTGCAGCATTATAAAAACCTGCCTTGCGAAGTTGTCCGCCCATCAGGAAAACATTATTTGCCGTACCGTGATCCGTACCTTTACTAGCATTTTGTGCTACTCGTCGCCCAAATTCTGAAAAGGTCAAAATTAAGGTGTCGTCAAATAGGCTATTACTTTTTAAGTCATCCGTAAATGCTTTTACTGCGCTTGCATATGTTTCTAATAAGCGTCGCTGCCGATTTAACTGCCCAGCATGCGTATCAAAGCCGGACAAACTTACATAATAAATTTGCGTTGCCGTATCGGCAGTGATTAATTCGGCGATTTGTTTGAGATCTTTAGCAAATTGATTTTGGGGGTAATTGATTTTAGAATTATGTACCCGTGACTGTTCATAGAGATAAGTTGCTGATTGCTGTGTGCCAGCGAGCGTTTTATACAAATAGGATAGATTATGGTTAGCATCAGAATGATGTTCACTCACTGTTTTTAGAAACTTATTTTTGGCGATATGTTGCATCCGTCGAGCATCGCTTAACGCAAATCCATTACGATGTTTACCTTTCATTGCGAGACTTAACCCTTCATCGACTTCCAGCGCATGATGCGTTGCTTTATCGAAACAGTGACTATCCAAATATCGCCCTAACCAGCCCGTTTGCCAATATTCATTACTACTACTTCCTGACTGCCAAATATCCATCGAACGAAAATGGGAACGATCAGGATTAGGATAACCAACACTATTAATAATCGACATTTCACCTCGATCGTATAGCTTACGCAAAGACGCAAGCGCAGGATGAAAACCTGCATCTTCGCCGAGTTGCAATACTTCTTTTTTAGCAATCGAAAGCGTCGGTCGCATTTGATAATATACGTCATTTTCGTAAGGAATTATGGTGTTTAAACCATCGTTTCCACCCGACAACTGAATGACAACCAATACTTTACCACTGCGACTGGCTAAATCATTCACTGAGGAAAATCCTTGCAAAAAATTGGGAAAGAGTAACGTACCTGAAGCGACGACGGAGGAGGAAAGAAATTTTCTTCTGTTCATTTTTTAATTTTTTCAGGTTGAATTAGCACATTTGATATTCGGGCAAGCTCATTAAATACAGACAAAGCTGCTCGATAAATTCATCGTTGTTATTGGTACGAACAAAGCGTTGCAAAGTAGAGGCGGGTAGGGGAGTGGAAACTGGCAATAAAAATGTATTCAACTGCTCAAAGATTTCTTCTTTACTTTCATGACTTGCCAACTTACCTAATTGCTGATAATCTGCTTTCAATTGCAATCTTTTAAGGCGATTCAAACTTAATTCTTCGCGACCTCGCTTATCAGAATGAGTTGCGGCGTAGATCGCCTTCGGTAGTTGTAGTCGCATTAGCAAGGTAGAATTATCAATCCAATTCTGACCGCCTGCCCAACCTGCTACATTCGGTGGCTGGAACAAAATCTGTCCAAGATTTTTTTGTAAAAAATACAATACTTTCGGATCGGTAAATTGTAAATTCAATTGTTTTTGTAAGTCAACGAGCAATTCTACGGGCGACTTAATTTTTGCTCCTTGATGTTCCTTTGCATAAAACCAGTCACTAGTGAATATAGTGCGTAGGAGTTGTTCAAGATTATAATCACTTTTATAAAAGGAAGCTGCTAATGCTTTTACTCGTTTTTTATCAATGTGATCATTGACGAAATAGCGATAAATTTTACGCGTAATGAATTCTGCTGTAGCGGGTTTTTCTAAAACAATATTAATAATATCCTCGCCCGAGAAATTACCCGTTTTACCCATGAAAGTTTTCTGACCAAAATCATGCTGTGGTTTTTTAAAAATAAATTCCCCACGCCGATTACTTCCCCAACCCGTAAACGCTCGCGCTGCTTCTTTTATATCCTGTTCTGTGTAGTTTCCACGTCCAATTGTGAATAATTCCAGTAGTTCTCTCGCGAAATTTTCGTTAGGATGATCCTTGCGATTTTGCTG
>JBGCES010000611.1:0-1951 GCA_045106545.1 Saprospiraceae bacterium | reverse complement strand
GAAATGTACGTTAAAACTGTATTCCTCACCTAGTTTTCCACCCGCGACATATCCGAGGTGCAACCATCGAACGAGCGAATACATATAGTTGAAAAATCAAACAAAAACCCATAACTTGCTACAAACAAACCCACTCCTCTTATGGCAGCAAGAGACAAAATTCATTTTGCGGTAGTCAAAGCACTCCAATGGAAAAGCTAAAGCAATATCAGAAAATTATCAAAAAAGTGTTGAGTGATGAAATTTCATTACTAACTAATCAATACCCCAATGTAAAAGAGGAATTGGTGATTGATGCTGCGCAAAGACATCACTTGCTGATTGCAAACGGTTGGCATCAGCAACATTATCATTATCTGACCGTATTCCACTTAGAACTGACCCAAAACGGAAAAATCTGGTCACACCAAGTCAACAGTGACGTTGAAATCAGAAAATTACTCGTTGCGGAAGGTATTGCAGAAGAAGATATACTAAGTGGGATCATTGAACCCTATTCGCTGGAAGAAAGAGAGGAAGTCGAAAATGTAGCGGCTTAATCTTATTTTTCTAGTTCATTTTTATTTTAAATTTTACCACATCATGCCACTCACCAAAGCACAAATCCAAGAAATCATCGACGACGAAATCGTCGTAGATTGCTACGAAGAACACGAAATCAATTGCGGCTGGGCGATCTACATGGACGAAAATATCCATTACCCATTTGCAGCCGAGTATCAAGTACGCAAAAAGTCGGGTAAGAAAGAGTGGCAGAAAGTGACCGTCGTTGATAATCATACCAGCGAAAGTAATTATCATGGCGGCGCGTACTTTGTCGAAATCGAAATCAATGATCTGATTGTTTTAGCCGATCTTGACCAACTCCGCAATATTGACGCAGACGAAGAAACGCTGGAAACGTTGCAAGTCTGGCGTAGTAAAAATTCGTATTAAATGCTACAACAACTCCTTAAACTATCACCCGCTGACGACTAGTTAGCTAGATCGCTGGCACAATTCAAAATTGCATAATGGCTAAAAAACGTAAATGGACATCAGACGAAGAAATGGAGCTAGAACACCTCTATCTTTCCTTAGATTTATCATATAAAGATATAGCCAAAAGATATAACTGTTCCGTTCTTGAAATCAGAAAAAAAGTAAAGGAATTGGGGATTTTACAGTAGTGTACATATCTATTGCTGCTGCAATGTTCACACCTACTGCCATATTATCCCCACCACTCACTCCTGCCGAATCGACTCCACCGGATTCGCCATCGCCGCCTTAATCGTCTGACTACTAATCGTCGTAAACGCCAAAAGAATCACCCCCACGCCCGTAGCAATCGGCACCCACCACGGGAAGGAAATATGGTATTCAAAATCTTGCATCCAGTGGTTAGAGAAATACCAAATAAACGGAAAGGCGAGGAGCATCGCTACGAGAATGAGTTTGATAAAATCGACGGCGAGTAGGTTGAGGATTTGCGCGACCGATGCGCCAAGTACTTTGCGAATACCGATTTCTTTGAAGCGATGTTGGGTCAGTAAAGCGGCTAAACCGAATAAGCCAAAACAGGAAATCAGCATGGCAAAGAAGGCGAAGTATTGCATAATGCTCGATAGATCTTCTTCGGTGCGGTATTGTTCATTTAAAGATTCGTCCAGAAAAGTGTGTTCAAATACTTTGGCAGGGAAGAATTCTTTCCATTTGTCTTCGATAAAAGCCAGCGTTTCGGGGATGTTTTCATTTTCAATTCTAATCGCGAAATTATTAAAGTCGCCAGGGTTCACCCGCAAAATTAAGGCATCTACGGCGACGCGAAGGTTTTCAAAATAGTAGTCTTTTAATACGCCTATCACTTGTCCTTCGCTGCCTGCCGCCGTGAGGGATTGTCCGATAGCCGCCTCGGGGCTTTCCCAACCCAATTCGCGCACTGCCTGTTCGTTGATGACAAATTTATTGA
>JBGCES010000610.1:0-1333 GCA_045106545.1 Saprospiraceae bacterium | reverse complement strand
GCTTTGTAGGTTTCGTTTTTTAGTGGGTTGGGCTGATTCATTCCAAACATCGAGCCTCCCAGTTCTTCATTGTACGCGTGAATATGCATATCAATAATTGGTCCTTCGTAAAGCTGACTTTCTTTTACCTTATCTCCCACTACTTGTTGTACTTCATTTTTACAACTATAAATAGAAAGAATAAAAATAAACAGAGTTAATGTTCTGAATTTCATATTATTATTTATTATTCACAACTTCTATAAACACACCAATTTCAAAAAAGCTAATACATAAAATCAGCACAGCATTTTCAACACCTAACAATGTTTTTAATCGCCTCCAATCATTTACAAACGGCGATTTCACCACCGAAAGATAAAGAAATAACAACTATAGATCAAAAAAAGGATCGAACAGCCAAAAGCTATCCGATCCCTATCTGGTAGTTAAGCCTTTAGGCTTTCACGTCACTGACCTTTAGGTCAGTTCAATTGCTCCAGCGCCCTAAAGGGCTATGACATAAAAGGCTGAAGCCTTTGCTACCAACTACTTCACCATCACCCTTCTCACTTCTCTTTCTCCATCCCCATACTCCAACTGCAACAAATAAGTCCCCGCCAACAAACCAGACAACTCCAATCGCTGCTGATTCAACGCCCCTTCCGTCGCTAATTCGCGCTGCAACATCACCTTGCCCGCAATATCAAAAACGCGGATGGTTACCTGTGAATTAACGGCTGCGGTGAATTCTACATTCACTAAACCATCGGTTGGATTCGGGTATAATTTGGTGATGCCGTAAGTGGCGGCAGTCGTCGTTTCGCGCGTTACGCGGATGATGGACGAATAGGTCGTTTTGCCACCTAAATCTACCATGCGTAGGCGATAGTAAGCTGTTGCGGGTGGGGTTTTATCAATCCATTCGTAGATCATTTCGCTCTTTTCATTGAAAGCTAAAATGGCTTCTAGTTGCTCGAAATCGCGTCCGTCGGTGGAGGGTTCTACAACGTAGCTGTCCATGAGTTCTTCGTTGATGGTATTCCAACTTAACAGATTGCTTTCTGCCAGTTGCTCGCCTTTGAATTCGAGTAACTCCATCGCTAAGGCAGAAGAAGAAATGTTTTCTGCAACCATGAAATTCCACGTGACGGCGGAAGACATGCTATTGTTGTATTCATCTGATACGTTAGGTACGCTCACTTCAAAAGATTCGCCCGCTTCCATCGTCAAACCAATGGCGTTGCTCGTTACGACGAGTTTATCGCCTTCGGTTTGCACTTGTGCAGCAAAGGTTTGGTCGTCGGAAATACGTCGGAGCGTTGCGTTATTATTGCTACGTCCTGCGCCCATA
>JBGCES010000061.1:0-10250 GCA_045106545.1 Saprospiraceae bacterium | reverse complement strand
CCTTTCTCCTACCTATTGCCAAATTGTCTTTGTTGATTTATTAAAAGAAGAAGCCTTAAATCTTAAGTTAGGAGCAGCGTTGTGGAATCATATTATGAAAAAACAGTAAGTGAAAATGTAGTATTTGTGATACAGCTATTTATTTATATAATTTTAATAATAATAATTAAGTTGCTGATTATAAAATAATTAACCCATAAGAGTATGCTTTTTCTTAGTATTTCCTATTCGTTTTTGTGACAAAAGCCACTAGGGTTTTATCTTGTTGGTTAGTAATTATTGTTAGTTTGGCGAAGAATTTGCATTACCAGAAATGAACTTTATTGATGATATAAATTAAAACCCCATTTTAAAAGAAAGCAACTTTATATTATATCACATACTATTTATTACAAAATAAAAAATGGACACAAACACCTTCGACTTTCGAGTCTTTACGCATGCTGTTCAATAACAGTAAAAACTCAAGGATAAGTTAGGACTAACACTAGAAATATCTGTGTGAAAAAGAACTAAGTGACTTGAGATCTTCAAATCTGAGTTTTACTACACCTGATAGCAATAATACTGCTATTTTCCTCCGCAACACTCCCTTACCTCTGTTTTAATAATCTTTTTCATAGTAATAACAATTGGTTCTTTGCCAAATGCCGTGAATAGATCAGTCAAAAATGTTCTCAAAGCTTCCCTGTGGTTGCTTTTACAAACGATTTAATGTCTGCTTACGGAATTTGTAAAAGAACGTAACAATTTATTTATTGATTATTTTCCGCATTATCTAATTTTGGTAATACAACGTTAATGCGCGGCACGAAAAAAATAAAGAATGACTGGTACTCTTACTGCTACTACTTGGGTAGCGGTGCATCTGCATTATTCTGAACCTTGGGAGCAATTTTTGGCGCAAGCCATTAAGCCATACATCAGCACCGTAGTCGCTACGGGAATTGTAGAGCACTATAATTTTTTACGTTATTGGGATCGAGGACCGCACATTCGCTTGCGTTTTAAAGGGAATCAAAAGGTATTGAAGCAATTGCTGTTGCCGAATTTGGAAAAGCATTTTCTGAATTATTACGAGCAACATCCGTCGCATTTGAGTATGCCCAATTATCCATCGGATTTTCCTATTCGCCTTCGATGGTTACCCAATAATTCAATCCAGTACGACGCTTTTCAAATGCCGACACATCGACTCGGTGGCGAACGATTTGCCAAAGTAGCAGAACAGCAATTTCAAGCATCTTCCGATATAATATTGCATTTGTTATCGCTTCGACCTACGTTATGGGACAGCGATGAAGCTATACTAGCTGCGGCTAAATTACATCTGAGTATGTTTTTTGCGGTGGGTATGCAACGAGTGGATATTTACAACTTCATGGAGCAATATTTCCGGAATTGGTTACGTAATGCGCCAAATTTTACGCCTCGTAGTCGGCGAAATCCACAATTTGAAGTAGGTTACCGCGAACAATTATTACAAGAGTTTAAGCGCGATTTTAGTAAGCACCGCTTTTTCTTACGTCCTCAAATCAATGAATTTTGGAACTGTTTACGCGAAGATTGTAATGCTAAAGATGAGCAATTAAATGAATGGATTGATTTTAATCAAGCAGCTAATTTTATTCTGAAGACCTATTATAATGGGCGTTTTTCTTACGCTACAACACCAATCGCTTTTACGAATCTATTTGGAGAATTTGTTCATCAGACGAATAATCGATTAGGTATTCACGATGTGAACGAAGGATATTTAATGTACATGCTGATGCGAGTAGCCGAAGAAATGGAAGAGGCGAGTTATTTTGGTTAACTCAAAACTACTTAAACGGATGCCGTTGTTTCCACTCTACATTTGGCTCAAAGTAGCTAACTGCTGATTTTAGAAATCGATTAGGTAAGTTTTTGTTGTGGCGGATGTAGCAATACATGCGGTAAGGTTCTGCGCCTACGGAAGATTTGATTTCTAAAGCAGTACGTGCAAAAGCGACTGATTCGTACTTATTTTTAATGCCGTAATCGGTCATTGAGTAAAGCATGTTTAGATAAAGCTGATGGCTACGATTAAAATCGTGATCTAGCCCTAAAAAATGTGCTTCCAACTCTTGATAATCATCAATTAAAGTATGAAAACCAATTAGTTTTTCTTCCAAAAACCAACCAAATAATTGAAAGTTATCACCCAGATTTTCTTTTAATTTTAGAAAATAGTCAGGATGAAGCTGCGCCATATTCACGTCGGCAGCATCAGCAACGTTTTGGTACAACTGATAAATAGTCGTTTGATGTTGTTTGATTTCTTCTAATGACAAAGAGCGAGTTGCCAATTCCTTTCCTTTCTTATGAGCGCGTTTTGCTCTTACGCGATATTTAGACGACATCGCATCCAGATAATCTTCAAAACAAGTCCATTCCTCCCGCAAAGTCGTAATCATCGTAGGCTGAAATTCAAATTCGCTGTATTGATGCTCTTCAATAAACTTTGCTTGAGTAACTACTTGATCCTCCTGTACAAAATCTTTCAGCATATTACCATCTATCTGAATATTTTGCTTCGCTAATTCTTTTTTACCAATATCTAAAGCTTCCTGAATCAACTGTAACTGTAATGATTTATCGCATTCATTACCGAAGTAAAAGCCGTGTTCGCCAGTCAATAGCGTACTACCTACGAGCAATAAATTGAAACCCACACTACCAGCTACCCACTTAGTCAATTTATTCTTTACGGAATTTACTAATGATTTTTTCTCTACACCGTTTTCTGTTTTAATATTTTCTGTCACCTTAAAACGTACAATCTGTCCAATAGCTACGCCGACGGCTTGATTTTTTTTATAAAAAACCCAATAGGCAAATTGCATATCTGCGGGTGGATTGTCTTCTAAAGTAGCTAGATAATCTCGTTGGAGAAAGCGATTTTCTGCATGAGTCGCCCTTTCCCAATCGGTATTGATATCATGAATAGAAGTATAAAAGTTTAAACCATAATCAGGTGCAGAAAGGGAGAACATCGGCTGGCTATTTTCAATAGGAGAATGATCAGTCACTCTTGGGGTTAGGGTCGGAATTAGAGTAGAATGCTTACTCAATTCTACATTTACGTTAGTAAATGGACAACATAAAGTAGTCGGTAAAGCAAAAAACCGATGAATTCTGTATAATAGGGACATCAGAAGTACGCTAGATGATAGAAAAAGGAGTCGTTACTTGGTAATATAATTACATACTCAATCATTGTACCATGTAATAAACAAAGGAATGGGGAAATAGTCTTTTGAGAAAGACAAAAAAATGAACAGTTGATAGCTAATTTAGGTTGAGTAATCTATAAACTTAACACAATATTAAGGTTTGTTGAATATAAAAAGGCGTGAATTGTTGAAACAATCCACGCCTCTGTATTAGCATTTTCTTTGTAGATGCTAAAAGTTGTTCTAGCTACTATTTTAGCGTTTTACAATCTTTTTTACGCTTACTCCAGTTGCAGTATTTATTTTGATAAAATAAATTCCACTTGGATAATTAGTTAGATCTACT
The DNA here is from genome assembly GCA_045106545.1 of Saprospiraceae bacterium. GTDB lineage: Bacteria > Bacteroidota > Bacteroidia > Chitinophagales > Saprospiraceae > JBGCES01. The sequence continues at coordinate 6,707 of JBGCES010000061.1, read as the reverse complement.
CGGTGATTATTCTCTCCACTAAACTTGATATTTTCCTGAATTACCTGACCAGAGACGGATAGTAAAGAAATGGTTGCCGTTTCTTTCAGGTTAGTGTTGATTTGTACTAAAACGTGGTCAACGGTTGGGTTAGGTGTAATGGTAAAACTTGCGGTTTGGTTACTGATTGCAGCGCTTACAATATTTGAAATCGACTTAGATTGATTAAAATCCAATTGTACAAGGCGATACAAGTAAGTAACACCCGCTAGAACTTCGCGGTCGATATATTGATAAGTATGACCAGTCGAAGTGTCGCCTTTGCCATCCGTAAAACCAATATTTTCCCAAACATCAGAGCCAGTTTTTTGTCGTTCTATTTGGAATCCTTTATTATCAAATTCATTAGCAGTCGCCCAATCTAGCTGAATGTTATTTTGATTGGCAGTAGCGGTTAGATTAGCAAATTCTACGGCTAACGAACTCGTCGCACCAGGACTAACTAAAGCAAATTCTGAGAATCCTGTAAAAGTGCCAGTGTATTTATAGCCAATAATCGTTGCATCATCGCTAGGGTCAAGAATAGCTTCTTGAATCGTATTTTCATTCACCAGAGTACCATTCATCGTTTCAATATCAACTGCCTTAACAATATTAACTAACATCGGGTCTGTAAACGATTGTACTTCTGCTGCGGTATAATATAGAGTGATGGTGTAAGGAGATGTGCTACTATTTTCGGCGGAGATAATTTTCTCTGAGCGAACGCTATTTTGGTCGAACATCGTCGTAGCGGTACCTGCTGCTGCAACCTCTATATCTACACAACCTAAGTCTGCATCAGTATTTTCAATGCTGATATCTGCAATTACGCCACCATCTTCATGACTCAAAAAGAAAACTTGCTGCCCTTGGTCGATGCGCGCTACTTTTCCTTCGCCCATTTCAGTTTCAATCTGTGCAGGTGTGGCAGTCACTTCTACATTATCAACGGAGAATGAAGGGCCATTACCAACCAATGGATCATTAAACCAACGGAATCCGATATAGAACTGCTTGCCATCCAAGAAATTTAGTGTCTCTTCGTAGGTATCCGTTACGACAACTAAGGGAGAAGCTGCGCCGCTTCCAACAAAATTGGCATCTTGTACACTAAAAAAAGTGGTTCCATCAAAAGAATAAGTAAGTTGTCCAAAATCAAATTCGTCGGCATTCACACCTGCATCGCGTTCTCCACCTGCGCCCCAATCAAATTTCACTTTAACATCCGTCAATCCTCGTGCGTCAATCTGTTCACTTATCAAATAAACATCGTTGTTTCCTAAGCTACCATTATATTGATCGGAAGAGGTATTAGCCGTTTCATCTGCGATATAAGCAATGGTGGAGGTGTTAGTAGTTTGGGTATTAGAGGCAATTAAGCCGATTTGCCAGCGATTCGGTCCATCTGCAACGCGTGGAGTTTCAATTGTGAATTTGGGCGTATTGCCTTCAAAATCTTCCGAAAAGATCGTTAATACACTGGTGCCAATTTCTGGTGCTACATCGTTATCGTTAATAATAATGGTTCGGGTATCAAAGTTTTCATTACTGTTGGCAAATTTCAGTATAATGGTTTCTTGTTCTTCAATCAAGGCATCGTCAATGATCTTAATGGCAAAATTGGCAGGAATGTAGCCACCCTGAGGATTATTAAAGCTTTGCTGTTCAATAATGTAATCTTTTCCTTCGGTAGCAGTACCTTCGATAATTAACGACTGTGTGTTCGTACTATTGAGGAAATAATCTATAAAAATGAAACTGACTGCATCACATTCATCTTCCAATGCAGTCTCAGTGACTTGCCGATCCGTTCCCAAAAATCCAGCTTGTAACTCATCCAAACCATTACAACTAAAAGCTGCTCCGACGCCGACGCCATGCCAAGCATTTGTCACGCTTTCTTCAATATCTCCACAAAGTCCTCCACTGAAACTAAAGTCTGGTTCGCCATTCGTTGAACTCACGGTCAGATTACTTAAGGTTTGAGCAATTAAAATCGAAATTAGACGACATTCTGCAAACGTACCATTGGGAGTCAATAGAACTTCTGCGCCAAAAGCAATTTGCTCCGCTATTTTGAACCCTAAACCAGTTACAGCGTATGCTTCTGCATTATCATTCATCTCGTCGTCTTCATTATCGCCAGCACCTGCATATTGCTCATCGGGGCTATTGGGCGTAGCTCCTGAACCAATCGTCATCAAATAAAACCACTTATTTAATACCCCAGAATTACCGTGTACCCCGCATTGATCATTTGCCAAAGAAGGTTCACAATCTTCGGTTTCTTGCCATTGGTCGCCTCCAAATGTATCGGGATTGCCTTCAACTTTAGGAGAATCCATCCAACGCAAAGCACCTAAAGACTTGTCTCCCGTAGCATCATCGCCTGTCGTTTCAATTTGCTCACCGATACCGAACGGGCGCATTCCATCGGGATTAGTACTTGCATCATAAGCTAAAGCAGGTTGCTTTAATAACTGATAGTACTCCGTAGTCGCTGCCCAAATATCAGAGAAACCTTCATTCATTCCCCCTGATTGCTTTGCGTACACCAAGTCAGAGGTAGAAGAGCAAACCGCGTGACCAATTTCGTGACCACATACATCCAGCGAAGTCAATGATTTGAAATTTTGACCATCACCATAAGACATTACTGAACCATTCCAGAAAGCGTTATCAAAAGCATTTCCAATATGTACATATGAACGAATCGGAGCGCCATTATCATCATAACTATCCCGATTATGGATTTCATCCCAATAGTCATAGACTACTCCTGCTCCCCAGTGCGCATCGAATGCGATATCGTCATCGTGTTGACGTTCGGCTGGATTAGTACTGCTCATGAAACCACGTACGTGCTCAGCAGCTGTCCAATTGTTATCATCATCAGTAAAAGAACGAGCTTGTCCGTAGATCGGAACTGAAATTGGCGTTCCTCCAACGGCATTTACGTCGTAAGTTTCGATGCGAGCAGTAGAACCAGCCGCTTCTTTGGTTTGGTCAATTAATACCCATGCTTCTGGATCGAGATAAGGCGTATTCATCAGTACTGCTGAGTTCGTACTACGACTATCCGTTAGTGCTGCCGAGCCACCTGTTTCATCAAATAAAGGATTAGGCTCGTTAAGTTCGGTTAGCATAGTGGTTTGTATCGTTTGAATATCCGCATAACGAGTAGCTACGGTCGCCGAGCCTGCAGTGCCAGGTGATTGCCAGTGCTTGATTACAGGATCATTTAGCATTACCTTACCAGTATGGGCATTGACATAAATCTCACCACGACTACGCGGCGATAAGGCGTAAATATTAAATTTCCAAGCGAGGTTATGGTCTAAATCTTTAGTATTATAATCATCTACGATCACTAATTCACCCGTTGGATAGTATTCATTATAGGCAGCATACCACGGACTCATTATTTCAGGTGCATATACGCCATTAAAATGTTCCATAATGAAATCATGTGCATAAGAATCTGCGCCAACCCAATTGACGGCTTGCGCCAAAGCGGCTGTTTCATTTAAGGTAGGAGTAACGTTGATGCCATTCAATTCGTAGTATTCTCCATTGATAGCGACTAATTTTTCTCCTTTTCCTGTAGCTACATAATTTCCATGTTCGACTTTGATGCCTTGATGATACTGGACAAAACGCTGAGTTTCTAATCCTAGTTGACGCAAAGGAATTGACTTATCAAATCTGATTTCATCTATATTTTTACGAATGCCTAGCTTTTGTTCAATTAAATTTTGTGCTTTCGCAAATTCGTGAGCTGACTCTTTCTCTTGGTCAAAAACAATCATGTAAGGCGTCTCCCGTTCTTCGGACATGTGGATTTTAGCGATATTATTATCAGAGGATAATAACTCCGCTGTTTTTTTAGCTAAACGCGCGGACTTGTCTTGAGCAGTAAGGCTAGAAATAACGAATAGAAAAGAAAGTGCTAATAGATACTTTGAGCGGTAGAGGTACTTCATGAGTCGAGTTTAAACGGTTACAATATATTTATAAAACAGAATCAGTCTTTTAAAGAATAAAATTCATGATTCAGACTACTGGTCTTTGGTAGTGTGTTGATACAAATTTATTGCTATTAACTCGTAAATAACCTCTTATCTGAGTTTCCTAAAAACATGGAGAAAAAAAGAAATTAAGAATTATTTCGACAAAATTGAAGCGTTCAAACGCATAAATTGCTTCAAAATAAAAAATTATAACTTTTGTAAGTAGATGGCACTGATATAATGACGGTTCATATATTTCATCTATTTAACAGCGTGTTACAGATTCAATAATATACAATGGTCGTTGCTTGATTTCTAAATAAATATTGGAAAGATAAATAGACATGATGTACAAATTCAAACAAGTAATTGCAAAAAAAACCGACATAATAATCACCAAAAATGCCCAGCCAGACAACGCCTCGTGGTAAGTACCAAAAATATCAATATTGGTAATTTTTACTTTTACCGCGTTGTACATCACGAGCAAAAGAAAGCCGATAGAGAAAAGAAATATCCATAGCAAAAGCGTTCTTAGAAACGTAGTAAAGGAGGTGATTGCAATCAATGAAGTTTGGAACTGTTCTCCAAAACGCTGTTGCTCGTCTTGAATTTTTTCACCTACTTCGATAGATGTGGTCGGATAACCTACAAGCGAGTATATCGCTTTCATGAAGCGCAGATTCTCCCGTAATTTTAATAAGGAATTCAACGCTCTGCGCGAAATAATTCTGGTATGATGGGCATTTTTATCAATTTGTAAATCCGAATACCGTCGCATAATCGCATAGAACAGCCGATGCAAAGGGCGAAATTTGCGCTTATTTTCTTGAGAAGCACGTAGGTAAACTACGTCAAAACCAGCTTGTGTATTTTGATATAAATCTAAAAGTAACTTAGGCTGTCGCCAAAATACTTGCTCTAATAAAATGGTATAATCACCATTGGCGCGGTCGAGACCTGCGAGTACGGCATTATTGAAATTCGTCGGAGTTGAAAGGTGAATGATGAAGATGTTTTTGCGAATTTCAGCGGATAAATGAGCGAGATTATTTGTTACATCTAAATGTTGACCATTGTCAACAAAAACAAGCTCAAAATCGGTGAAATGCCTTTGTAAGAAATGCCCTGTTGTATTTACTTCATTTGCCAAGGTGCGTAATTCCTGTGGCGACTCTAATACCCGTACGACGGAAATAAAAGCATGTTGTACAGCCACAGTTGGATTGCCTGCGGTTAGTGGATGCAAGTGATTGGAAAGAATAGTATTGCCGTTGTTCATATTGCTGCGTTGCGAATGGATTACTCGTTAGTGCAGAAAATTTCACGCCAAAAAAATAAAAAATAGTATATATGTTGTTTTTGTTTAATTTGAAAGTAACTTACTGATTATGAACGATGCTTTCTTAGTGGATTATCTGATATTTGAAATGAAGGATTTTTCTTGTCTTTTTCGTTACCTTAAATCGTTCATCCGCGCGTTGATCCACGAGCCAACAGATTTCTTCGCCACTGCAAAGTAGCCATAAACGTTCTCGGTGAAAACGATCAATTTGATGATCTTTACAATATTTTTTAATTGTTTGACTTTTTCCATTTAAACCAAAAGGTTGGAAGGAATCGCCACTGCGGTAGCGGCGTAAAGTGAGCGGAAATTGTAATAAATCGTAGTCGAGTAAGACTTCGTTGCGCTTGGTTTTTAAATCAGTAGGAATTTCTTCTAAAATAAAACTTTCCCACTGTTCTGCTCCAAAAGTTACGACCTGGTTTTTATTATTTATTTCTAATTTAATATTCTGATTATCAATAGGTTGTGGTTCAATAATGATTTTGCTTTTTAAGACCAAAATGCGATGTGTAGCCGATTCAAATAATTGTCCTTGTGGTCGATGGACAGCGGTTAAAATCTGCCGAATTTGCGGCGTAGAGAAACCTTCGTTTTTGAATTGTTCATATAAAATCGTCTCCGCTGCGGGATGTTCTGCTAGCTCTTTAGTATTCAATGTTCGTCGCCATTCTACAAATTCCCCATCCTTATTTTTCTGATCAAAATGCGTTACGCCCACTTCAATTGCTGCGGCTTGTAATCCCTTTTTATAAATTAATTCTGATTGGCGTAGCCGTTGCATATTTTCCTTTCCTGTCTGCGAAAAATTTGGATTTAATTGGTTAAATAGCGGGAGTAAATGATGGCGAATAAAATTTCGTGCGTACTTATCGGAAGCATTAGAAACGTCTTCCCGAAAGGCGATTTGTTCCGCTTTAGCGAAAGCTAAAATCTCTGCTTTGGTAGCAAAGAGTAATGGATGAATGACATTGTTTTGTTTGGGTAAAATTCCTCGCAACCCACGTAGTCCACAGCCTTTGGCAAAATTATACATCGCCGTTTCTATGGAATCATTTGCATGGTGGGCAGTCGCAATATGTTGATAATCAGATTGTTGTGTTAATTTATCGAACCAATCAAAACGTAATTCGCGGGCAACCATTTGTAGCGACTGCTGCGGTTGCTCGGCTGCTGCTTTAGTCGCAAAACGCTTAGTATGAAAAGGTACATTCCATTTTTCGGCGAGTCGTTTTACAAAGAATTCGGCGCCATCTGAAGCTGCACCGCGTAGTTGGAAATTGCAATGTGCAATAGGAAAAGGAAGCTGAGCGCGGTGGAATAATTCGCCC
>JBGCES010000609.1:0-4161 GCA_045106545.1 Saprospiraceae bacterium | reverse complement strand
GTTAGTCATTAAGTGATACTAAATTCGGCAAAAAGAGAGCTGATTGAACAAGTAAATCGTTCAAAAATAAATTGTTATTCAAAGAAGAAAATATACACTGCTATTAGTGCCCAGAGAACAAATATCTCGCAGGTATCTACTACCTAAATCAACGGATTTAGATCAACTTAATGCTCATCAATCTTAAGCACTAATTTTCCCATCTTATTTCCATTAAATAAGCGTTGGTAGGTAGGATAGAAATTTTCAATGCCTTGATAAATATCTGCTTTTGATTTCAATTTTCCTTGCGCTATCCATTGCCCCATTTCTTGTGCGGCTCTTCCAAAATCATTGACATAATCCAGCACAATTATTCCTTCCATCCTAGCTCTTTTGATGATCAAGGAAAGATAGTTTGCGGGCCCTTTGATGGGTTCAGTATTATTATATTGGGAGATCGCTCCACAAAGCACAACCCTTGCATTTTTTCTAATTTGACTCAAAGCTATTTCTAAAATGTTGCCACCTACGTTATCAAAATAGACATCAATTCCATTAGGAGCTACTGCGCTTAATCTTTCGGAAACATTTTCGTTTTTGTAATCAATACAAGCATCAAAACCTAATTGCTCTACCACATACTGGCATTTTACCGCACCTCTTGCCGTGCCGATAACCGTACAGCCTTTGATTTTAGCAATTTGACCAACGATACTGCCTACTGCGCCTGCCGCGCCAGAAACGAAAACAGTTTCCCCTGCTTTTATTTCTCCTACTTCTAAAATGCCAAAATAAGCCGTCATACCAGTCGGTCCTAGTGCTCCCATATACAAAGAAGCAGGTGCAACAGTCGTGTTTATTTTATAAAAACCCTGACCATCGGTTGCTAAATATTGCTGTACGCCTCCCAGTCCAGTAACCGTATCTCCTTCACTAAAATCTGGATGTTTAGACGCTGTGATTGTTCCGATAGAACGAGCTCGCATGACTTCTCCAATTCCAACTGGAGGAATATAAGATTCTACATCATTTAACCATCCCCGCATGGCTGGATCTAAAGAAATATACTCTTGTTTGACTAAAAATTCACCCGTTTTAATGGTCGGAATTTCATTCGTCTCTAAGATCCACGTATCTGCTGTGGGCATACCAAAGGGACGCTTCGCTAATTTAATTTGCTTATTCATATTATTATTTTGTACATTTTTTTAATAGGATGATTCAGGGATAAGAAGAAGTTGAGAAGTACTCACTTGCCTTTGTCCAATACTTTTAATTCTTGTACATCGAAATCATCAAATTGAAAATCTGAAATTTTCAATCGATGAATAAATTCATCTTGATTGGTTCTCTTTTTAATTGGATAAACAATTTGATCATGTGGGATCAGAACACCGTCAATTGCTCGGTAATTGGTGTATTGAATATTTCCACCAATCATTTTATATCCTGGAGGTTTGACGTATGGTTCTCTAACGGAATATTCAGAATAGTCTAATAAACCAGTTTTCTTATTTATCCAAAGTAAATATTGGTCGTGTTCTTGATGTGGTTTGGCTTTCCCCCAAGTACAAAAAACCAAGTCATAATGATTTCCGTTGAACGCCTCACTTCCAGCATAACTAATAATTGGCGCATGACGAAGGCGACTGAGTAGTTCGAAAAAATATTGAATGTGCGATAAGCCAAAAACTGCTCTGCGATTAGATTTGGCAGTCTTGTCTTGAAATTCGGTAGTGCCGTTCTGGGTTTCATAATAGTTCGAATTATAAAGCCCTACAATTGTTCCTTTTCGTTCGCCGTCCATAAAAGTTATTCGTCCATCCAGTGTATCGACTTGAAACTGAAATTTCAACGTAGTTTGGTAATCATCCCAAAGCTTACCTATTTTGCCTAATCTACTTTCCTTCCAAGTATCAAAACCTTGAAAAGAATAAACCTGATGTTGAGCAAATTTATCGCCGCCTTGTTTTTTCCAAACTTGCTCTAGCAATTGTTTACCTTTTGAAATATTAGTTTCTGTAATTCCATCTTGCTTGAGCATTCTGGTGCGTACGTCATGTAAGCAACCTTGAAACAATACGGTACTTACCAAGAGAGTCAATATTATATTTACGTTTTTCATGATTTTGCTTTTTATGATCTTGCTTAGAAAGTAGATCCAATCAGTTGATTTAGGGTTGCAGATACCCAATTCTGGAGCGCTACTATCCCTATTTTAAACCGCTGTTCTAACGTCAAATTAAGCACTTAACAAACTTGTAAAGCGGGATTTATTAAAGTAGATATTCAGTAAAACGATAAATAATGCGACAACTGCTGGACCTAAACCACCTAGATCGTGAAGGATGTGAAAGATGACGGCGTTAAAAATAATGGCAGCCATGATCGTCAAGGAGAGTGGAACAAATTTTTTAGCTAAAAGACTGATACCTGCGAGAACTTCCAGACCACCGATTAACTTCATAAATCCTGATGTTACATAGATGTTCATTAACTCCCCAGCCGTTCCTTCCATAAGTGAAGTAGGGATAAAATAAAGAAATTTGTTTAGACCAAATACTAGTAGAGATAGGGCAAAAAGGATACGAATGACCATTTCAACTTTGGAACTCATAATCTATTATGTTTGATTGATTAAATTATTGAGTACAAAGCTAAGGGCGAATGAAGAAAAGGGAATTGCAGATTTATTCAATTATTGCTCAATTTCGTTCAATCGAAATTCGGAAGGAGATAAGTTAAAGGATTTCTTAAATAGTCTATTAAAAGTAGAGGTACTTTGGTAACCGCAATCGTAAGCAATTTCGGAGATTCGTTTATTTTTATGGGCTAACATTTTTTTTGCTTTGAGCATTCTCTGCTCAAGAATATATTTGGCGGGTGTTTGTGCAAATACCGTATGAAATGTTCTTTGAAAAGTTGAAATACTCATTCCACAAAGCGTTGCTAATTCGCTGATGGACAAATTCGCATAGACATTTTGTTCAATAATATTTTTAAAATCGTATTCATATGGTTTGAATAAGGAAGAAAGAAAATCCAAAAGTGTCGGCGCATTTTCGGTATTAGACAATAGCAATAAAAACTCTTTCAGTTTGATTTTTATCATTGAATCAGTAGAAATAGCTGGATTTTCCAGTAAAAAATCAATGCTATGGATGAAATTTTTCATCATGTTATCAATCATTACTTTAGTCGCATCATAATCCGTCTCGAAATCAGAGATCGATAAATCGAAGTCAAATAACTCCTTGACCATGGAAGGATAAAGATAGATTCCAATTCCTTTTGATATGGTAGTATTTTTACGATCGGTTTCTTTTTGTTCAAAAAAGTAGTCACTACACTTCGCTAAAAATGCATCTCCTTGATTAAATTCAAGCACTTTTTCTGGTGTCCTAAATTGAAAAGAACCTTCTTGCAAATACATAAAACACGCTTCGTCTTCTGCAAAAGGTTTGGGCATCCTAACAAAATTCTTAATCGTCATTTTCTCAAAAATGATTTTACTCTTATACCGTAGCGTTTTGTGTTCTATGATCATATTTAAAGCTATTATGTTAATATTACCTTTCAAAACTAGCCAATTTATTAACAGATTGAAAGTAGGTAGATTATTCTTTGAACATTTGTCCTAAATAATCAAATGCTCAAATAGCTTGTCTATCATTAAAAAATTAAAATCGTACCTTCCTTACTATTATTCAAATCGAGCAAATTCACAATGCATCAAATATGAAAAACACCATTTTCATCCTATTCATTCTAGCAGTTTTAAGTTGTAGCGAGCAACCGCCAGCTTCCGCAAAACAATGGTACAAAGGAAATTTACATACGCATTCTTATTGGAGCGATGGCGATGAATTTCCAGAGGTAATTATGGATTGGTACAAATCACATGATTATCAATTTGTCGCATTGACAGATCACAATATCATAGCAGAAGGAGAAAAATGGAAAACCATCTCGCCAGATTCTATTTATCAAAATGCCTTTAAAAACTACTTGAACGACTACGGTGATAGTTGGGTAAATCATAGGATTGACTCTTTAAATCAAACCCAAGTTAAGCTAAAAACTTACGACGAATATAGAGGTCGCTTTGAAGAAAAAGAGCAATTTATAATTATTAAAGCGGAGGAAATTACTGATGACTACGAGGGTAAGCCCGTGCAT
>JBGCES010000608.1:0-2052 GCA_045106545.1 Saprospiraceae bacterium | reverse complement strand
GTGAGCTGGTCACTCCGAGTGACCAGCTCACTGAAATTTGTTAGACCAATCGCACTAAAGGTATTTTTACTAAAAAACTAACCTCCGTTGTTTCCACCACAACTTTCTGCTCCGTAAGCAATTTGACCCGCCTCATCAAATTGGTCAAACCCATACCTGTACTATCTTTCACCTTGTTTTTAAGGCGGCGGTCGTTTTTGACGCACAGAAAGTGATTTTCTAAATAAATCGTGGTATAAATCGGACTTTCTGGCAACGCGAAATTGTGTTTTACGATGTTTTCTAATAAAGTCTGCATGGAAGCAGGTGGAATAAAATAGCTATTCAAATCCTCCTGTTTTAATCGATTTTCAAAGATAAATAATGCGTCAAAACGCTGTTGAAGTAGAAAAATATAATCTTCTGAAAATGCCCATTCTTCCGCCAAGCTCACCACATCTTGATCTTTATGACGAATCATATAGCGATAAAGCGAGGACAATCGCTTGGTGTAAAGACTCGCTTTTTTAGGATCGATATTAATTAGAATATCGAGAATATTAAGATTATTAAACAAAAAGTGAGGGTCAACCTGCGCGCGCAATAATTGAAGTTCACTTGCTTTCTTTTCTTTTTGTAACTGCATAACCTGATTTTTACTTTCATAATACTGTTTACCAATCAACAACAAACACAGTCCTACGATATTAGCAAAATTGGTTTCCAAACCTGTAAAAAAACGAACAATCAATTTATCCATCGAGATAGGCTCGTACATCATCGGAAACAAAATAGGTTGTACAAAAACCTGCATAGCTAGTACAAATACGATCAATCCAAACGCAAAACTGTAGCGCCGCTGTTGGAAATAGTCATGGAAAATCCAGAAGACGACTAAAATCAATATAAAGACATCTAAAGTATAATCCATCAAATAAATCAGCAACCACCTAGCACCTTCCCAACTCCACATTTCATGCCTCCCGACTAAGCTATTGGTGACATACACAAAGGGATAGACAAAGGCATAATACAGCCCAATAATCTGCCAATCCGATTTTTTAATTCTGCTAAAGATTTCTCTCATAGACGAGTTAGCTTGACTTAGTTTTTGTTGAATCAAAGATAGTATTCATCGTATTTATAAATGCAATAAAAAAAGTGAATCTCTATAAAAATCAGGTGAACCGCCACTTTACCTTAGTGAAAAAAACCTGCCGATTTTCACCTTAAAAATATAACGCTTCACCGCTAAAATACCGAGTTGACCCCTTTTTTTCAAATAAGAAACGTTGCGTCCTCTACATTTGAACCAACAACAACGAATACAATCTTTAGTACGACTTAATTCTTAATCATGAAAAAACAGTTTTTTATATTGCCTTGTTGCTTACTTCTTTTTGTAATCAATACTGCTTGGGGGCAAACAGATAGCCACCAAAACCAAGTTGGGCTACAAGCGGGGATTTTCATTAGTGAGCATGCCGATCTTAATTTTTCGCCACTCGCTTATCAGAATACGGGTAAAGATTTTGGCTTTCATTATCGCCGACAGGGTGAACGTTCGTCATTTGCGCTATTCGCAAATTACGGGACAGGAAAATTGACAACCGAGGCAAGTGATGAATTTACAACGGACTTGATTCAGGGCAATTTACGCCTACAATATTTACAAAAGTTAAAGGGTAGTAGCAACGAGCAATGGCAGTTTGCGCTAGGCGGACAGTATCAATTTTTTATCAATTACTTTGATTGGGACAATCAGGAATCCTTTGGTTTTTTGATTTATAATAGCCTAGATGCCGTAGCGCAAATTGACCGCAAGTTGAACGACAAAAGCCATTTATCCTTGTCGATTGGTTTGCCGCTGGTAGAACTTTTAGTTAGACCGTCTTACAATGGTTTGGACGAAGAGTTGATCCGCAATAATTACGAAGGCAATATCTTCAAAATAATTACCAATGGTACTTTTGGCTCGTTTAATCAGTTTTTTGCAACTCAAATTAGTTTGGCTTATCACTATGCTTTTAGTTCGCATTTGGACTTCGTAGCGACTTATCATACGCGCTTCTT